>NZ_JBEXYL010000032.1:0-96799 GCF_040630895.1 Streptomyces sp. NPDC005728 | reverse complement strand
CCCGAGCGCCTTCGAATCCAGCCGCGGGCTGTCGCCCGGCAGGTCGTGCACCAGGGTGGCCTGGCCCGCGTCGATCCGCTCCGGGTCGAACAGCAGTCTCCCCGTTCTACTCGCCGTGCCTGGCGCAGAACTGCACGACCATGCACGGCGGGCCCAACGCCGAGCTGTTCGGGAGCTGGTGGGCCCTCTCCCCGGCCGTCATCATCCTGGTCTTCCCGCTCGGCTTCCGGCTGACCTGCTACTACTACCGCAAGGCGTACTACCGCAGCTTCTGGGCGTCCCCGCCCGCCTGCGCGGTGGCCGAGCCGCACAAGAAGTACACCGGCGAGACCCGCTTCCCGCTCATCCTGCAGAACATCCACCGGTACTTCTTCTACGCCGCCCTGCTGGTCGCCGGCGTGCTCACCTACGACACCGTGCTGGCCTTCCGCGACGAGCACTACCGCTGGGGCCACATGGGCCTGGGCACCCTGTTCTTCCTGCTCAACATCGTGCTGATCTGGGCGTACACGATCTCCTGCCACTCCTGCCGGCACATTGTCGGCGGCCAGCTCAAGCACTTCTCGAAGCATCCGGTGCGCTACCGGGCCTGGCGGTTCGTCGGCAAGCTGAACGCCCATCACATGCTGCTGGCGTGGACGTCGCTGCTGAGCGTGGCGTTCGCCGACCTGTACGTCTATCTGGTCGCGTCCGGTGTCTTCGACGATCCGCGCTTCTTCTAGTGAGGGACTGATTGATGTCCGTGGTGGACCGGCAGCAGTGGGACGTCGTCGTGGTCGGCGCGGGCGGCGCCGGGCTGCGGGCCGCGATCGAGGCGCGCGAGCGGGGCGCCCGTACGGCGGTGATCTGCAAGTCGCTGTTCGGCAAGGCGCACACGGTGATGGCCGAGGGCGGCATCGCGGCGGCCATGGCCAACGCCAACGAGCACGACACCTGGCAGGTCCACTTCCGCGACACCCTGCGCGGCGGCAAGTTCCTCAACCAGTGGCGGATGGCCGAGCTGCACGCGCAGGAGGCCCCGGACCGGGTGTGGGAGCTGGAGACCTGGGGCGCGCTGTTCGACCGGACGAAGGACGGCCGGATCTCCCAGCGCAACTTCGGCGGCCACGAGTACCCGCGGCTGGCCCATGTCGGCGACCGTACGGGTCTCGAACTGATCCGCACCCTCCAGCAGAAGATCGTCGCCCTCCAGCAGGAGGACATGAAGGAGACCGGGGACCACGAGTCCCGGCTGAAGGTCTTCCAGGAGTGCACGGTCACCCGGATCCTGAAGGACGGTGAGAAGGTCTCCGGGGTCTTCGCCTACGACCGCGAGTCCGGCCGCTTCTTCGTCCTCGAAGCCCCCGCGGTGGTCGTGGCGACCGGTGGCATCGGCAAGTCCTTCAAGGTGACGTCCAACTCGTGGGAGTACACGGGCGACGGGCACGCGCTGGCACTGCTCGCCGGAGCGCCGCTGCTGAACATGGAGTTCGTGCAGTTCCATCCGACCGGCATGGTCTGGCCGCCGTCGGTGAAGGGCATCCTCGTGACCGAGTCGGTCCGCGGTGACGGCGGGGTGCTCAGGAACTCCGAGGGCAAGCGGTTCATGTTCGACTACGTGCCGGACGTCTTCAAGGAGAAGTACGCCGAGTCGGAGGAGGAGGGCGACCGCTGGTACGACGACCCGGACCACAACCGGCGTCCCCCGGAACTGCTCCCCCGCGACGAGGTGGCCCGCGCGATCAACGCCGAGGTGAAGGCGGGCCGCGGCTCCCCGCACGGCGGGGTCTTCCTGGACGTGTCCACGCGCATGCCCGCAGAGGTCATCCGGCGCCGACTGCCGTCCATGTACCACCAGTTCAAGGAGCTGGCGGACGTCGACATCACCGCGGAGGCGATGGAGGTCGGGCCGACCTGCCACTACGTGATGGGCGGCATCGCGGTCGACTCCGAGACGGCGGCGGCACGCGGGGTGCCGGGGCTGTTCGCGTCCGGTGAGGTCGCCGGCGGCATGCACGGCTCCAACCGGCTCGGCGGCAACTCGCTCTCCGACCTGCTGGTGTTCGGGCGCCGGGCCGGCTGGCACGCGGCCGAGTACGCGGCAGGGGTGGCCGAGCGCCCCGAGGCCGCCGACGCCCAGGTCAACCTGGCGTCCGCGGAAGCCCTGCGGCCCTTCTCCGCGGAGACGGAGGGCGAGGCGGGCCCGCCGGAGAACCCGTACACCCTGCACCAGGAACTCCAGCAGACCATGAACGACCTGGTCGGCATCATCCGTCGCGAGGGCGAGATGGAGCAGGCCCTGAAGAAGCTGTCCGAGCTGCGGGTACGGGCCCGGCGGGCGGGTGTCGAGGGGCACCGCCAGTTCAACCCGGGCTGGCACCTCGCCCTGGACCTGCGCAACATGCTCCTGGTCAGCGAGTGCGTGGCCCGGGCGGCCCTGGAGCGTACGGAGTCGCGCGGCGGGCACACCCGCGAGGACCACCCGACGATGGAGCGCTCCTGGCGCAACGTGAACCTGCTGTGCGCGCTCACCGATCCCACCGGGGGCCTCGCGGCGTCCGATCCCGCCCGCGGCCAGATCCGGCTGACCCGCGAGACCACCGAATCCATCCGCCCGGACCTGCTCGCCCTCTTCGAGAAGGAGGAGCTGGTCAAGTACCTCGCCGAAGAGGAGCTGTACGAGTGAGCAGCTACGAGGCCCGCTTCAAGGTGTGGCGGGGCGATGTGCAGGGCGGTGACCTCGAGGACTTCGAGGTCGAGGTCAACGACGGCGAGGTGGTGCTGGACATCGTCCACCGGCTCCAGGCGACCCAGGCGCCCGACCTCGCCGTGCGCTGGAACTGCAAGGCAGGCAAGTGCGGTTCGTGCTCGGCGGAGATCAACGGGCGCCCGCGGCTGATGTGCATGACGCGGATGTCGGTGTTCGACCGCGCCGAGACGATCACGATCACCCCCCTGCGCGCCTTCCCGGTGATCCGCGACCTGGTGACGGACGTCGGCTTCAACTACAGCAAGGCCAGGGAGGTGCCGGCGTTCGTGCCGCCCGCCGGGCTCGGTCCCGGCGAGTACCGCATGATGCAGGAGGACGTGGACCGCTCGCAGGAGTTCCGCAAGTGCATCGAGTGCTTCCTGTGCCAGGACACCTGCCATGTCGTGCGCGACCACGAGGAGAACAAGAAGGCGTTCGCCGGTCCGCGCTTCCTGATGCGGGTGGCCGAGCTGGACATGCACCCGCTGGACGCGGCCGCGGAGACCGGCCTGGACCGCAAGAGCACCGCCCAGGACGAGCACGGTCTCGGCTACTGCAACATCACCAAGTGCTGCACGGAGGTCTGCCCCGAGGGCATCAAGATCACGGACAACGCGCTGATCCCCCTGAAGGAACGCGCGGTCGACCGCAAGTACGACCCGCTGGTGTGGCTGGGCTCGAAGATCAGGAGGCGGTCTTCGTAGCGCGCCGGCCGGGGCGCTGGGCGGCGAGCTGGATGATCATCCCGACCAGGAACAGGCACCACCCGGTGATCAGAAGGACGCCGAACCCCGTCTCGTCGGGCGGCTGCACGAACATCAGGCCCAGCCCGAGGGTGCCCACCAGGGTGCCGTACCCCCACAGCCGCGGCCGCACGACCCTGCGGCGGGCGGGCCACGGCACCCAGTCCGACACGATGGACGCGATACCGGCCGAGGCGAGCAGCGCCACGGCCAGCCAGGCCGCCACCACCAAGTACATGTGCATGACGATCAGCGTCCCACCGGAGTGCGTGCGGGGGAAGTCATTCCACCCAGTCCTCCCGGTACGCCCGCCAGTCCGCCTCCGTGGCCGCGAAGTCGACGTACAGGGCGACGCCGAAGCGGGGCCGGTCGGCGTCGGTGCGGGACAGGCCCAGGCGGACGCCGCGTACGGCGGCCGGGACGGTCTCCGCGTGCGCCCAGTGGCCGAAGCGGTTCTCGTGGTAGAAGGGCAGGCCCATCAGGAGGTCGGTGGTGTCCGGGGTGACCTCCAGGGCGAGGCTGGTCTGCTGGGCCACGTAGCCGCCGTACAGGCTCTCCAGCGGCTGCATGGTGTCGTACGACATGACGGCGATCTGGTCCACGCGTCGGGCCACCTGCCCGAAGTAGGACTGCGACCACCATTTGGGGTGGCCGGTGGTCGTTTTCCAGAAGGAGTGGAACGCGGGCAGCGGGTCTATCTGGTGGGCGGCGACGGAGAGCAGGGCGTGGTGGGCGCGGGTGAGGGTGCGCAGGTCGTCCAGGAGGGAGAGATAGTCGCGGTCGCCGGAGTGGAGGGGTTCCAGGTCGAAGTGGGCGCCCTCGAAGCCGGCGGCGAGGATCTGACGGGTCGAGGCGACGACGGCGGAGCGGGTGGCGGCGCGCTCCAGGTGCAGGCCCTCGGGGCTCTCGCTGGCCAGCTTGTCGCCGAGCCAGGCCTGGACACGGACACCGGGAAGTTCCCGGTGCAGGGCCGATATCAGCCAGCGTGCCTTCGGATAGTCCGACTTGGGGAGGGTGCCGTCGTGTTCCAGGGGACCCGAGTGCACGTACAGGTCACGGATGCCGGTGCCTTCCAGGCGGTGGGCGAGGGCGGTGACGTCCTTGTCGGTCTTGCGGCCGTCGAGCCAGGCGTGGCCCAGCCAGAGGGCGTCGCGGCCTCGGGTGTGCGTGCCCGGTGCAGGGTCGCCGGTGTAGTTGAGGCGCAGGGCCGTTTCCGCGGTGAGGAGGGGGAGGAACAGGACGAGGAGCAGCGCGGCGGCGATGAATGTGCGGCGGCGGCGCCGGGGGCGTTTCGCCTTGGCTTCGCCTTCGGCGGCCGCGGGGCGCTCCTCCGGGGTCTCCTCCCGGATCTCCTCTTGAGTCCCCTCCGGGGGCTCCGCCGGGGTCTTCTCTGAGATCTCCACCGAGGCCCCCTCGCTTTCGGCGGGCTCCGGGCCCATCGGTTTCTCGGTCTCCTCGTTCATTTCTGCCCCCTGTTCTCCTCGTCCCCCAGCCGTATCCGCCCCACTCGCGAAGGCGCCTACCTGCCCATACGCTCCAAAATGTGACGTCCTTCCTGATCCGGGGCCGGCCCCGGCGTGCCACGGCGCACATACGCGTGCGGGTGACGCATGCCGTGGTGGGTGCGCTGGTGGGGGCCGGATGGCTGGTGTTGCCGGTGATGACGGTCGGTGCTCATGATCCGGTTCCCGTGTCCGCCGCCGGGCCGGTCGCGAGTGCCGCCGCGCCGGACCAGGACGAGACCTCCGCCACCGACCTCCTGTTGCCGCTCGTCGTCGTGGGCGCGGCCGGGGCGCTGGCCGGGTACGGGTACCTGCGGCGCACCCGGCGGGCCCGGACCCGGACCACACCAGGCGTGGTGTCGGCGGCGCCCCCGGTGCCCACCTCGCTGGAGAACGATCGGCAGGCCCGCGCGGCGCTGGTGCTGGCCGACGACTGTGTGCGCGGAAGCAGGGAGGAACTTCCCTTCGTCCAGGAGCTGTTCGGGGCCGGGGGGGTCGAGCCGTTCGTGCATGCCCTGCGGGCGGCGGAGACCGAGCTGTCGGCCGCGTTCGCGATATGGCGGCGGTACGAGGAGGGGGTTCCGGGGGACGAGAGCGCCCGGCGGCAGGCGCTGGTGGGGGTGGTCGGGCGGTGTGCGGAGGCGGGGCGGCGGCTGGACGCCGAGGCGGAGGAGCTGGACCGGCTGCGGGGCCTGGAGCAGGGGGTGGGCGAGGCGCTGGAGGTCGCCGAGGGGCGGTTCCGGGAGCTGACCGCGCGGACAGCGGCGGCCCAGGCCACGGCGGAGGAACTGCACCGGCGGTACGCGCCCTCGGCCGGGGCTCCCGTCACGGGGTATCTCGAACAGGCCAAGGACCGGCTGCTGTTCACCACGTCACAGCTCAACGAGTCCCGCCAGGCGGCCGATTCGGGGGACGGACGGCGCGCGGCGCGCCATCTGCGCGCGGCCGAAGGCGGTGTCGCCCAGGCGGGTGTCCTCGTCGGCGGGGTCGAGCGGCTCGCGGCGGAGCTGCGGGAGGCGGCCGGGCTGGTGCCCGCCGCGCTGACCGGTGGGGAGGCGGAGATCGCCGAGGCGCGCCGGGCGGGTGGGCGCACCTCCCTGGCCGCCGGTGAGCTGCACGCCCGGCTCGCGCATGCCGACGGGGTGCTGGCCGCCGTACGCACGGAGCTGACCGGGGGGCCGTACGACCCGCTGGACGCGCTGCGGCGCATCGCCCGGGCCGTGGAGCGGCTGGAGGTGGGGCGGTCCGGGGTGGTGGAGGCGGCCGCGCTGCTCGTGGCGCGCAGCGCGGTCGGCGGGGCGGAGGACTTCGTCGCCGTGCACCGGGGGGCGGTGGGTGCGCAGGCGCGGGCGCGGCTGGCGGAGGCGGAACGGGCGCTCGGCTCAGGTGCCGGTGGCAGCGCCCAGGCGGACGCGCAGGCCGGGCAGGCCCGGGATCTGGCCGAGCGGGACGTACGCGCCCACGGCAACCCCTACGCCGACACGAACGGCCACGTCGCAGGCCTCCCCGGCGCAGTCCTCGGCGGCATCCTCCTGGCCGAGGACCCCGACGCAGGCCCACCGGCAAGCTACGGCGGCCCCCGGACCCGGGGCCGCCGCCACCTGCGCTAGGGCCTGTCCGAGTCGGGTGGGCCGCCGTCAGAAGAGGCTGAGCAGGGCCTCCGCCGGGTCCGTCAGGCCGGTTTCGCCGCCGGGGAGCGGGAGTTCGAACCAGACCGTCTTGCCGCGCGGGGTACGGCGTGAGCCCCACGCCGCGCTGAGCAGGCCGACCAGTTGCAGCCCCCGGCCGCCCTCGTCCGTGTCGCGGGCCCGTCTGCGCCGGGGCTGGACCAGGCCGGAGTCCCAGACCTCGCAGACCAGCGTGCGGTCCAGCAGCAGGCGCAGCCTGATCTCCCCCTCGCCGTAGCGCAGCGCGTTCGTGACCAGTTCGCTGACCAGGAGTTCCGTGGTGTCGACCAGCGGTTCCAGGTCCCAGCCGAGCAGCTGCGTGCGAGCGTACTCCCGGGCCCGCCCGACACTGCGCGGCTCGCGCGGCAGCGTCCAGTCGCCGACGGACTCGGCGGGCAGACCCTGGACGCGGGCCATCAGCAGGGCGATGTCGTCCTCGCCGTGATGGGTGTCGAGGGTGTTGAGGACGTGGTCGCAGACGTCCTCCAGGGGGCGGGAGGGGTCGGTGAGCGCCCCCACGAAGGCCTGCAGGCCCTCGTCCAGGGGGTGGTCACGGGATTCGACCAGGCCGTCCGTGTAGAGGGCGAGCAGCGCGCCCTCCGGGAGTTCGACCTCCACCTCCTCGAAGGGTTCGCCGCCCACGCCCAGCGGCATCCCGGGCGGCACGTCGAGCATCAGGGCGGCCTCGCCGGGTTCCACCAGCACCGGCGGCAGATGGCCGGCGTTGGCGAACGTACAGCGTCTGGTGACGGAGTCGTAGACGGCGTACACGCAGGTCGCCAGGTACACCTCGGAGAGGTCGGCGTCGCGCGGCTGGCGGGCCGCCCGGGTGGCCTGCTGGACGCCGCCGGGGGTGCCGAGGCCGCGGGCGATCTCGTCCAACGCGGAGAGCACTTCGGCGGGTTCCAGGTCCAGCAGCGCCAGTGTGCGGACGGCCGTGCGGAGTTCGCCCATGGCGACCGCCGCGCGCAGGCCACGGCCCATCACGTCGCCCACCACCAACGCCGTGCGGTGGCCGGGCAGTTCGATCACGTCGAACCAGTCGCCGCCGACCTCGGTGGCCGCGTTGCCGGGGAGGTAGCGGCAGGCGATGTCGAGGCCGGACGCCTCGGGGTCGCCGGGCGGGAGCAGGGACCGCTGCAGTATCAGCGCGCGTTCGTGCTCCCGGCGGTACAGCCGGGCGTTGTCGATACAGACGGCGGCACGCGCGGCCAGCTCCACCGCGAGGTCCCGGTCGCGGTCGCCGAACGGCTCGCTGCCCTTCGTACGGGCGAACTGGGCGATACCCACGACGGTGTCGTGGGCGACCATCGGCACCGCCAGCGTGGACTGCACGAGCCCGCCGTCCTCCGCGGGCACGCGCTGCGGGCGGGCGGTGCGCAGGGCGTCCGCGCAGGGCGAGTTGAAGGGGAAGTGGTGGACCGCGCCGACCGCGACCGGTTCGCCGGAGCCGCCGAAGGGCGCGTCGGAGACGGCGCTGGCGAAGGCGACGCGGCGCAGTTCGGCGCTGCCGTCGGCGAGGCCGGGCGGGGTCTCGTCGCCGGCGAGCAGGCCCTGATAGAGGTCGACGGTGGCGAGGTCGCAGAAGCCGGGGACGACGACGTCGAGGAGTTCGCGGGCCGTGGTCTCCAGGTCCAGGGAGTTCCCTATGCGGGCGCCGGCCTCGTTGAGCAGGGCGAGATTGCGCCGGGCCGCGGCCGCCTCGCGGGCGGCGGCCCGGCGGGCGGTGATGTCCGTGCCGAGCCAGGCGACACCGATGGGCCGGCCGCTGCCGCTGTGCACGCGGTAGAGGTTGACGGACCAGTGCCGGCGTTCCTCGGAGCCCGGGACGAACCCCGTGACATGCATGTCGGTGATGGAGTCGCCGGTCTCCAGCACCCGGCGCAGGGTGGCCGAAACCCGCTCGGCCTCGCCCCGCGGAAGGTAGTCGTGAACTCCCTTGCCACGGTGGTCGTCCGGGGTTCCGCCGAAGATGGAGGCGAAACGCATGTTGGCGCGGCGGACTCTGAGGTCGATGTCGATCAGCAGGAAACCGAACGGGGATTGACCGAATATCGCCTGCGAGGCGGCGAGGTCGGTTTCGATGCTGCGCAGGGTGCGGACGTCCACGACGATGCAGACGGCGGCCCTGTCCCCCTCGGCGGACCGGGTGGGCATGACGTAGACCTCGGCGAGCCCCTCCTCGCCGCGCGCTCCCTCCGCCGTGTCCGGCATCCGGAAGGGAACCACCCCGGTCCACTCCCGCCCGTCGAGGATCTCGGCCATCTTGCGCTGGCCGCGCTCGCGCAGGTCGCGGTCGACGAAAGCCTCTATGGGGTCCATGCCGACGGCGCGTTCGGCGGGGATGCCGAAGAGCTGCTCGGCGCGCAGGCTCCACTGCTCGACCAGGCCACCGGGACTGATGGAGAAGGACGCGACCCTGATGTAGTCGTAGATCGAGCCGGGCGGACTGCTCTGCCACATGGCGTCGCCGGGCACCGCGGTGTGTGCGGCCTGGTTCCTCGCGCCGTCCGACGGGTCCTCGGACTCCGTGGCCTTCGCTGGTATCTCGCTCACGCGAACCGTCCCCTCCAGCTCACCGCGTCCGGCACCGGTCACCGGGGGCGGCTGCCCGCAGTATCCAGCACTACGGCGCCGCACGACACGGTGTTCACGATCACAGCACGGTCCAGGCGTTTTTCGGACCGCGCCGCGACAACACTTCCAGTCTTCTAACCAGGGAACACGCCCGCGAATCACGCACCCCCACCCCGGTCACGACCCGCGGCGCACGATGGACGACGCGCGGCAGCCTGTACACCACTCTCACCCGGGCACCGCCAGTTCGAACCAGACGGTCTTTCCAGTGCCGCCGGGACGGGTGCCCCAGCGGCGCGAGGAGCCGGCGACCAGTTGCAGGCCGCGGCCGCTCTCGTCCTCGGGGTGGGCGACGCGCTCGCGCGGGGGATCCGGGAGCGGGTCGGAGACCTCGACCAGCAGCGTGTCGCCGAGCCCGGCAGGGCGTACCAGCCGTACACCGATGGGGCCGGTGGCATGCCGCAGGGAGTTCGTCACCAACTCGCTGACCAGCAGCGCCGCCAGATCGGCCAGGCATTCGAGGTCCCATCCGTGCAACTGGCCCCGGACCGCGGTGCGGGCGGTGCGCACGGCGCCCGGCTCCGCGGGAAACGTCCACTCGACACAGTCGCCTTCGGTGTCGATCACACCGATCACTTCCCAGGCCAACGAGCCCACCCATGTCCGGTTTCGTGGGGTTAATGGGGACATACCCGGTATCCGGGGAGCATTACCGTGCGAGAGGGCGCACTGTGGCACGAACGGCGTACGAGACGCTCCGCGCCACCGACGCGTGCACCGAGCCACCGCGTGCGCCACCGATGCGTGCGCCCGGCCGACGTGAGCACCGAGGCCGACCCGGGTCCCGGCCTAGGCCCATCCACCGCCGGACTCGGAGGGGAGAGCGGCCAGCGTCTCGATCTCCCGCACCGCTGCCACGTCCTGGTCCAGCCACGCCACGTCCCAGAGCTCGGCCGGAGTCAGCCAGCGCAGCGCGTCGTGGTCCTGGAGGGGCCGGGGCGCGGCGGAGCCGGGCCCCAGACGGACCGTCCACACGTGCAGCACGTAAGGGGATCGCAGGGGCCACTCCCCCGGTACGCGCTCGACCGGCTCGGTGTCGATGCCGAGTTCCTCGTGCAGTTCACGCACCAGGGCGTCCTCGGGCCGCTCACCGATCTCGACCTTGCCGCCGGGCAGCTCCCAGCGCCCGGCCAGCTCGGGGGGCGCGCTGCGGCGCGCGGCGAGCAGCCGGCCGGCGTCGAGCAGGGCGGCTCCCACCACCACGATCCGTTCGGTCATGGGGCGGAGCCTACGGGAGCCCTACGGAGGTCAGTCGTGGGCGCCTGAGGTCAGTTGTGGGTGCCGTCGCCGTTCTGGCCGATGCGCTCGACCCAGTAGAGCTGCTTGTGTCCGCGGTCGTCGAGGCTGTCGGCGATCTTCTGGGCCTCGGCTCGGGTCGCGTACCGTCCCACGCGGTAGCGATTGCCGTTGTCGTCCTGCCGTATCACGATCCAGGGCAGGGAGAGTGTCCCCTCACTCATCGCCCCCACCGTTCCTTCTCGCACCGTCCCACCCGCTTTCCCTCCCGGGCCCCCACCGCGCCCCGCCTAAGGAAACCGCAATCCGCATATGCCCGAGCGTACGCCCTACCTTCACGGAGCGAATACGTCTTTTCACAAAGAGGTACGCAACCAGCCAGAACACAGGGGGCGCACGATGACGAATGCGCCGCCCCGCACGTCGATGTCGTGGGTCGGGGGCATATCGGGCGGACCCCGGATCACCTGGGAAAACGGCCGGATTGCAGCGGAAGGCCGGGGACCGGGCCGAGGGGTGCGCGACGGAAGGACCGGCGCCGGGGCGTGCCGGGGTGTGCGCTACTTCACGGGCAGGTGGTACGAGACCCGGTAGCGGTCGGCCGGGATCACGACGTCGGCGGTCTCCACCGGGCGGCCGGAAGCGTAGTAGGTGCGCTGGACGACGAGGACCACATGCCCGGGAACACCGCCCAGGGCGTGGAGTTCCTCGGCGAGGCCGGGTCGGGCGCCCACCTCCTCGGTGACGTTGTCCACGATGACGTCGATAGCCCGCATGCGCTCGACCACGCCCATGCCGCCGAGCGGGCCCTCCTCGGGCAGCATCACGGGGGTGCGGCCGGTGACGGCGAGGGGCTCCCAGGAGGTGGAGAGCATCATCGGCTCCCCCGCGTCCCGGAACAGGTACCTCGTGCGCATGACGCGGTCGCCGGTCTTGAGCGCGAGCCGCTCGGCGATGACGGCCCCGGCCTCGGCCTGCTCGCTGCTCGACTCCCAGGTGCCCCGCACGGTGGCGTCGGCCTGCTCCTGCCGGAAGGGCGTGGCGCCCCCGGACGGGCGGAACCCGGAGCGCGCCACCCGCCGGGGCACCGGACGCTCGCGCACATACGTCCCCGAGCCGGAGCGCCCCTCGACCAGACCCTCGGCCATCAGCACCTTGCGGGCCTCCAGCGCGACCGTGTCCGAGACGCCGTACTCCTCGCGGATGCGGGCCTGGGAAGGGAGCCGGGTGTGGGGCGGCAGCGAACCGTCGACGATCTTCTTGCGGAGATCACCCGCAACACGCAGGTAGGCCGGCTGCTCACCGAAAGTCACTGGCCACTCCTATCAGGTTGTACAGACAGCAACAGCCTGGCAACCGTGGGTTGTGCCATGCAAGCAAAGGCCAGAGAATCACTCGATGTGATGACAAGGGGCGGGGGTGGGCTTTACCCAGGCACTTTCTCCCCGTTATAGCCGCCGCCACACCTCCGGGCGATCACACCGCCATGCCGGCCCCGCCACCGCCTCCGGTACTGTCCGAGCCGCCGTCGCCGCTTTCGTCGGCGGGCGGGGTGGTCTCCAGTCCCAGGGCGTCCCGCGCGGGGACCCCCGTCTTCGGGGCGAGCAGCCGCAGGCCGGTGTCGTAGTGCTCGTAGAAGGCGTCCACGTCCTTCGCCTGGGCGGCCTTCGTCCACTCGGCCCGCGCCCGGTCCAGGTCGGCCGCGAGCGAGGTGACCGGCTTGCGGGCGCCGGAGGGCCACGCGTGCCCGCGCAGCATCCGGGCCTGCTCGGCCAGCGCGCCCGACACCCGGCCCGCCCACTCCTTGTGCCCGGGCAGGTCGTCCTCGACGTACTCCGCGTCCGGGGCGGTGGCGAGGGCCGCGTTGAGGACGTGAGCGGCCTTCAGATAGGCGACCTGGTCGGCGTCCAGGTCCGTCGCATCGTTGCGCAACGAGCCGGTGAGGTTGCCGCCCTCGGTCATGCTGCCGAACACGCAGGTGACCTCCCGGTCCCCGGTCGACCAACTGTCCTCGGTGGGCGCGAGGTAGTAGACGTCGACGTCGTCGGGCACGGCCCAGCCGTCCATCGCGTAGGTGTCCTGGAGGCCGTAACAGCGTTCGTCGGCGGTGTCGGTGACGGAGTGTTCGCCGGGATAGGACCCGCCCTTCAGCCGGAACGAGGCGAAGACCTCGCCGTCGTGCTCGCCGGAGCAGGGGACCTTGTCGACGTCGTACGTCTCGCCGCTGAGCCGGCCGCCGGGCGCGTCGAAGCACTCCCCCTTGACGAGGGAGGTGCTCGCGCGGTCGCGCGCGCCCTCCTTCACGCCCTCCCAGAAGTCGGACGCGCCGCCCGTGGCGAGCAGCAGCACCCACAGCGCGAGCCCGATCCCGGAGAGGACCGTGCCGCCGACGGCCAGCCCCTTGCCGCGCTCGCCCCGCCTGCCGATCTGTCGCAGCGCGATCAGCCCGAGCACCAGCCCCACGCCCGGAAGACAGCACAGCACGCCGAGCACGAGGGAGGCGATGGCGAGACCGTTGACGGGCGCCGGCTGGTTGTAGGGGCTGTAGCCCTGCGCCCAGGGCTGGTACGGGCCGTACGGACTCTGCGGGCCCTGCGGGTACGACGGCGGTCCGTACGGCCCCTGTGGGTACTGCTGGGGCGGCTGAAACGGCCCTTGTGGCTGGTGGGGGCCGGGGGGCGGGGGTATGGACACCGGTACCGTGCTCCTGGGTCGGGCGGCGGCAGCGCAGGACCGGCGAGGCGCCGGCGGCTGGACTGATGTACGACTGGGCGCATGGTAAGCGGGGCGGGAGTGGGGGCGGAATGAGGGTGGAACCCCGGGTGGGGAGCCGACTGGGGAGCAGCGGCGTACGGGCGGTGAACGGGCTCACCGAGCGGTGGGCGGCGGCGGCCCCGGACGGCACGGCCTTCTCGGCGGCCGGGGTCTGGCCCCTGCTGGCCTTCCTGGCCGACGGCGCGACAGGCGCCGCGCGGGCGGAGCTGGCCCACGCGCTCGGCGTTCCCGCGGAGCAAGCGGCGGCCGCGGCACGGGAGTTGCTCGCCGCGCTCCAGTCGGTCTCCGGTCTGGACGCGGCCCTCGGCCTGTGGACGCACGACACACTGCGGCTGCGGGAGGAGTGGCGGGCCGGGCTGCCGGCCGGGACGCACGGGATGTTCGGGGACGACCTCGTCACGGCGCAGGAGCGGCTGGACACGTGGGCGGCCGAGCGGACCGGCGGGCTCGTGGAACGCATGCCGGTGACGCTGACGAGGGATGCGCGGATGGTGCTGGCCAGTGCCCTCTCGCTGCGCACGGACTGGCGGCAGCCGTTCACGGAGACGGTGCTGCGCCCGGACGCCGGCCCCTGGCAGGGCCGTACGCTGCTCGGGCTGCGCCGTCGCAGCGTCCGGCCGGACCGGGTCGGCGTGACGAGCACACCGGACGGCTTCGTGACCGCGCTGACCGTGCCCGGCGACAACGGCGTCGACGTCCATCTGGTGCTGGGCGAGGAGCGGATGACACCGGGTCAGGTGCTGGCGGCCGGAGTCGGCGTCGCGGAGCGCACGATCCCGGTCACCGGGGGCGGCCTGCTCCCCCTCGGGCACGTCGGCCCCGGCCTGCACGTGGAGCGGCAGCCCGCCGCAGAGCCGGAACCGCTCACGCTGGACGTGCGGACGGTGGCGTACGAGGTGCGCGCCGACCACGACCTGCTGGCGCTGCACCCCCTGTTCGGGCTCACCACGGCCCAGAACGTCGGGCAGAGCCACTTTCCCGGGGTCAGCGACGTCCCGCTCGCCGTCGGGGCGGCCCGCCAGTCCGCCCTCGCCCGGTTCGGCGCGCTCGGCTTCCGTGCGGCGGCGGTGACGGCGGTCATGCCGGTGCCGGCAGGCGCCGCCCCGCAGTACCGCTACGAGACCACGGTCGTCCGAGCGACCTTCGACCGCCCCTTCGGCTTCCTCGCCCTCGACCGCGAGTCCCGGCTGGTGCTGATGGCGGGCTGGGTGACGGATCCGACGCCGTACCCCGCCCGCACGCCGAGTCTCTACGGCTGACCCGTAGCCGCACTGGTCGGGCTGACCTCGACCGTGGTCAAGCGGCGAGGCACTGCGGGCCGGAGCTGAGCCCGCTGTCGCGCGCGATGCCGGCCTCGTTCGCCGAAACCGCGCGGACCACGGGCCGGGGGCCGGTCGCCGACCTGGGGTGCGGTCCCGGCCGGGTCACCGCACATCTGGCCGGCCTGGGACTGCGGGCGTTCGGGACGGGCCTGTGCCCGAAGATGATCGGACTGGCCCGGCGCGCCCATCCCGGAATCCCGTTCTTCGTAGGGTCCCTCACCGCCCTGGTCATCCGGGACGGCGAACTCGGCGGCATCCTGGCCTAATCACTCCGCCCACCACACGTCCAGCGAACCCCCGAACGGACGATCGGCACGTTCCTCGCGCGAAAGCCTCCCGGGCAGACTCCTGGCTGTTCCGGGAGCCGAGGCGCTGTCGGCTGAGGCCGGCCTGATCCGCCCGACGGGCCCTGGCCCCTACCGAACCCGCTGCGCGGCGGCCGAGTGCCCCGGGGCGGGCGCGGGAGACGCCGATGGTGTGCCGGCGAGCTGCATCAGTGCTCGCCGGTCGATTTTGCGGTTGTGGGTCAGCGGGAACTCCGGCAGGCGGACGATCCGGCGCGGCAGAGCGTATGGGGGAAGAATTTCGGCCAGCTCCCGGAGCATGGCCCCGGTGCTTTTCGGCTCGCCCACATAGAAGGCCACCAACTGCTCGCCGGCCAGTACGGTCACGGCTTCGCTGACGCCCTCACAGCTGCGCAGCGCGCCATCGACCTCCGCCAACTCGACCCGCCTGCCGCGGATTTTGACCTGGTGGTCCCTGCGGCCGATGAAAGCGAACTCCCGGCCGGGGAGCCGGCGTACGAGATCACCGGTCCGGTACCAGCGACGGCCGTCGACGGTGAGAAAGCGCTCCCGGTCGTCCTCGGGATCCAGGAACCCGGGGAAGAGGTGGGGGCCGGTGATGCACAACTCGCCTTCGATTTCCCCTTCGCCCTGATCCGGACAGTGGCTCCGGCCCGTACCGGGGGAACCGATGACCCCCGCCTCGTAGCCGTGTCGCGGTGAGCCGATCGGAAGGGCGTCGTTGACCGCGAGACGTGCGGAGGTGTCGCGGTCCCAGCGATGGGAGAAGCAGGTGATGGGCGTTTCCGTCAGGCCGTACAGGTTCTCTGTCGCGGAATGCGACGCAGCGGTCTGCCAGTCCGCCGCGTCCTGGCGCAGCAGTGGCTCGCCACAGAAGAACGTCCACCGCAGGGTCGGCAGGGAGCCCGGTTCCAGGGCGCCGTTCCGGCGCAGCAACGCCACGATGCTGGGCGCGGAAAGCCAGACCGTGATGCCGTGGCCGGTGATGAACCGAGAGAGCCTGAGGAAGTCCTGGGGCCTGGTCGTGACCACTGTTGCGCCGGCGCCCCACGCGGAGAACAGATCGAGCATGGAGAGGTCGAAGGTCAGATCGGCAACCTGGGAGAAGACATCGCTGCTCGAGAAGCCGTAGAGCGCGTGCACGGATTGGAGGTAATGCGAAAGACCCCGGCTCGAAACCGCGACACCCTTCGGTTTCCCCGTGGTTCCGGACGTGAACACCACATACGCATACTCTCGTGCGGGCCCGTCCGGATATTCTCCGGTGACATCGACCGCCGGAGGCCGATCCTTTTCTGCGGGGATCACCTTGACCGTTTCTTCAAGTCCGGCCCACCGGCTACGGAACTGCTCCCTGCTCGCCCTGTCCGCGACAATTGATCCGACGTTCGCGGATTCCATCATGATCCGCGTACGCGCCGCAGGGTATTCCGGGTTCAAGGGAACGGCCGTGGAACCGGCATAACTGACCGCCAGGACGGCGATGTAGGCATGCGCGCCCCGTTCCATCAGTATTCCGACGCGCTCCGCCTCCGGTGCCGTGTCGCGGATCTCCGCCGCGAGGGACGACGCCAGTCGATCGACGGTGCGATACGAGTATTCAGTCCTGCCGTCGCGTATGGCGAAACCGTCCGGATTGGCTGCCAATCCCAGCCGGAACCAGTCGGCCAACGAGACGGGACGCTTCGAGGGCGCCCGATTTTCAAGCATCTTACTGCCTGCCTTTCTTTTCATTCTCCGGGCGACGCCTGGCGTCACTCCTGGTACCTCTTTCGTCACCATCCGTAAAAGCGTCGACCGCACCGCAGGAGCGCCTGTAACTTTCTGCAAGCTCTTGCATTTGGATCATCGCGGTGCTTGACTCATGGACCGCCGAAGGCAGTGCTGCTAGCGGACAGGGGGAAGGGCATGGTTGCCGTTGAGTCGGAGGCCGTTGTACGAGAAGGGCTCGACGCGAATCTTGACGTTGCTGTCCTGGTGGCGAGCGAAGTCGTGTGCGCGGGGCTCGAGGCTTTGTTGAGCAGACTTCCGGCAGTCGGCGGGGTGCGCGTTCTCCCGCTCGAAGCCGACGACCTGCCCGAGCGAATCGGGCCTGCCGATGTGCTGATCGTCGCCGCGGACCAGTGGAGCATGCTGGAAAGCTGCACGGGTGTTTCCGGCCTGCCCTCGACCCTGGTATTGGGAGACGATCTGTACGAACGGTGGAACGGGGATCTCTCCTCGCTGCCGGTGGACGGATTCCTCTCTCTGAAGGACCTGTCGGTGCAGACTCTCGACGACGCTCTGAAGCGGGTGACCGTGGGAGAGATGCCGATTCCGGCCTCGCTCGCCAAACGCCTGCTGACCGGCGGACGGGGTCGCGGAACAGCCTCCGCCCAAGGGGTCATTCCGCTGACTTCCCGGGAAAACCAGGCGTTCGTGCTGCTCGCCGACGGCATGAGCAACAAACAGATCGCCCGATGTCTCGGCATATCCGTGCACGGAGCGAAGCGACTGGTCGGCTCCATCCTTCTCAAGCTGGGCGCCTCGAACAGGACCTCGGCAGTGATCACCGGAATGAAGTCGGGGCTTCTGTGACCGCAGCGGCCCCTTGCCGGTGACCCGGTTCCCAGCTGTGGGCGACCACGCGGAACGGAGCGGACCCGACCAGCGCGACGGCTCCGACGTGGCCGGGCCGCACCGGGATGTCGTCGACACGCCAATGCACCGCTGTCGGGCCTGTGGGCGCGCTGACGTGACACGCGCCCAGGCCGACCGGCAATGACAGCGCCTGGCCCAGGCGTGCCCCGACGGCCTTGACGCAGGCTTCCTTCCGTGTCCACAGTGCGAGGAAGGAGGCCCACCGGCGTGCGGGCGTGGCCGAAGCCACCTGCCGGCTCTCCTCGGGGCGGAAAAAGCGGGCGGCGAACTCCCGGGGATCCAGCCCCGGCCGGGGGCGCTCGATGTCGACGCCGACGTCCCGGTGGCGGGAGACGGCGAGCAGTGCGGCGCCCTCCGCGTGACTGAGGCTGAAGGTCACCTCGCCGCCGGCCACCCGCGGTTTGCCCCAACGACCCGTCACAATGGGGACCTGACGTGGCGACATGGACAGACACAGACCCAGGACCTCGCGTTTCACTCCATGGGCGACGGTGAACCGGTTCCGGTGCAGATCGTCGGCCAGGCGACTGCGGCGGGCCTCCTCCCCGGGGCTCAGCACATCGGCGAACCCGTCGGCCGGGACGTCCAGCGAGAAGTGCCAGACGTGCACCTCGTGACACGCCGGCGCACCAGCCCGGTCCGGCCCGTGCGACGGCGCGCTCATGTCCCGACGGGCCGTTCACCCGACGGCGCTGCGATGCCGTGCGGCCGGCCGCCGCCTCGCATGACGTCGTTGAAGACGGACAGACGCTGCAGGTTCGACGTGCCCTCCATGAACTCCAGCCCCTGCGCGTCCCTGGCCATCTTGTCCAGCCGAGGATGTTCGAGCCGTGCGCCGCCGCCCATGAGACTCAGCGCCTCCTGCGTCGCTCGGTCCGCCAGCCGCGACGCCGCGAGCTTGGCCGCGCAGGCGAGCGCGCCGTCCGAGGGATCGGCGTCGACGGCCCGGGCCGCACGGTGGGTGAGCTGACGAGCGCTCCGGATCCGCTGGTCCATGACGTCGAGCTGTTCCTGGACACGCCGTGACGGTGTCCGCCGTTCCTCGAGAACATATGCGTGGGCCGCGGCGGCGACACCGACGCCCATGGCTGCGATGACCGTCCGCCACAGGTTGAAGGTGCGCAGCCAGCCCCACATGCCCTGTCGGATCGCCGGAAGATGCCGCCCCAGCAGGTGTTCTCCCGGAACCCGCACCGCATCCAGTGTGATCGCGCCGAGCTGGATGGCACGCAGGCCCACGGTCGGGATGGGCTCGGCCGAGAACCCGGGGGTCGCGGTGTCCACGAGCACGGCCCGGATACCGAGCGGCCCCGGTGACATGCGGGCGAAGACCACGGCGATGCCGGCACGGACGGCGTTGCCGACGAACCGCTTGCCGCCGCCGAGGACCAGACAGTCGTCACCGGAGGACGGGGTGAGGGAGGTCGCCATGGAGGTCGCGTCCGATCCCCGTTCGGATTCCGTCATCGCGAAGCAGGTCCAGGTCGGCCGTTCCAGCAGCCGGCCGTAGAACCAGTCCTTCTGCGGACGGTCGCCCAGGGCGTCGACCAGGGAACCGGCCATGTCCGGTCCGGGTACGGAGAGCAGGAGTCCGGCATCGGCACGCGCTCCTTCCTCGAAGAAGACCACTCGTTCCAGCGCGCTCCTCAGATCGAAGCGCTCACCTCCGATGACCAGCGGAGCGGGGGCGTACTCGCGGGGTATCTGCGACGTGGCGGCTCCGGCCAGCAGCGGCAGGTCCACCATGCGCAGCACCGTGCCGGGATCCCGTTCCAGTTCGGCTGCGTACGGCAGGATGTCGGCGGTCCACTCCCGCACCTGTCCCCGAAGCAGGGCGAGACGTTCTCGCGTTTCGTTCACAGCTCACCTCCCACGGCGGCGTAGCCGCCGTGCGGCCGGACGTACACATCGCACAGCAGCTCCGACGCGTACGCCGCGCGCGCCGGGCCGGCTGCTGCGTACCCGCGGGCCCCCAGCAGCCGGAGCAGCATGCGGTCGACCTCGGTCAGCCGGTCGTGCCAGTGACGCAGACCCGTGCCGGACAGGGCGTCGGAGCCGACTGCGACCAGGGCGCTCTCGATCTCCAGGTGCTCGACGGTGGCGTCGGCCACGGTGCCTTTGACCATCTGCTGCTGCAGCAACGGGGAGCCCGAGAAGGTCCGCTGTCCGAGGTGGGCCGCGGCCAGGCCGAACAGCTGCCGGGAGTGCCCCAGCCGGACCCAGGCCAGAGCCGTGCCCCACCATCCGTCCCAGTCGCGGGGCCCGGCCGCGTGCGGGCGTCCGGCCGACTGCGGCGGCTCCCATCGCAGCGTCGTCAGACCGGACCCGTCCAGCAGGACGGGGCCGGCCTCGGAGGAGCGGCTGGGTGTCAGGTCCGCGTACCGCTCGCCGGTCCAGACCCGACGGGCGGTACGCGCCACCGCCACCGGCGCGATCACATGGCCGCGGACGCCGCCGGCCACGGTGTCCGGGCCCAGAACGCCGTGAAGCAGCGTCAGCGCGACGACCAGGCCGTTCGACGCGGCCTCGTCATGCCCCCGCTTCCGGAGTTCCGGGTCCCTCACCGCGTCCTGCGGCGACGGGGAACGGGAGTCCTCCCGCACTATGCGACCTCGAGCGCTCGGCGCACGTAGCCGACGAGGCTGCCCACCTTCTCGAAATCGGAGGGTTCCAGCGTCTCCGGGTCGAACTCCACCCCGAGTTCCGTCTCCAGTCGCATCAGGAGTTCGAGAACGTTCGTCGAGTCGAAGTACAGATCGTCGAAGAGCCTTGTCTCCGGCGACAACTCCGCCGGATCACGCTGCACCATGCCAGCCACCGTTCCGATCACCTCTGCGGTGATGTCCCGGTGTTCTGTGGTCCTGTCCGTCATCGTGCCCGTTCCTCCCCGACGACCGCTGTGGCCGTCCGATGTCTCGGCGGCTCCGCCTCGCAGGCGACGCCGAGGAGTGAGGATTTCCGAGTCCGCAGCGGGCGACAAGGCTCGATGGTCGCGCTACCGGTGCGCTGGACAGGCATAGCCCAAAGGGGAGGTCTACATCCGTGCCGACGGCCTCCAGAATGTGAGGGGCCGTCGGCCGCTTCTCCTTTTGGCCCCAGGCCCCGGAGTACCAGGACACGTAAGGCTGCGTAACGATGCATGTGGTGACCTTCGCCTTCGAGTGCGGAGCCTTCGATCCGCGACTGATGCGGAGCGGCACCGCTGCCTTGGTGTGGAATTCCGCGGTCGAACTCGCGGAACGCGGACACACGGTCTCGATCGTCACGCCGGCCCACGGCCACGGCCCGTATCTGCGTGAGCGATACGGTGCCCGGGACACCGCCTTCGCGGACGAATTCCGGATGCCCCTCGTCCTGGATCCCGCGGTCTGGCACGGTTTTCCTTCCCGCGTCGACGTGCCGCTGCGTACCACGGCCCTGCACATGAGGCATCAGGGAGTGGACCTCTACTTCCTGTCCAACACCTGCCTCGACCTGCTTCCGGAGACGTTCCTCCCGGACGCCGAGGCGGAGGGTCGCGACCTCTCGTTCTTCAAGGAGCCGGTGTTCCAGGTCGCGGGAGTCAGGTTCATCCGGCAGGTCCTGGGGGCCGCCGACCTGGTCCAGGCGTACGAGCCGTACCAGCACTACCTGCTGCCGGTCGCGCTCCGTGCCACGCCGGGGATTCCTGTCGTGAGCACCGTGGCCACGAACGTGCCGGTCAACGACAAGGTCCACCGGCCGCAGGTGGAGGAGTTGCTGGCCCTGCTGGGAGCGGAAGCCGACCTCGACGGCTACGCGGATCCGCCCGAGGACCCGGGAGCGCTGCACGAGGTCCTGCGCCGGTACCTGCCGTCGACCCTGCTGGATCCGGCCGAACGGCCCGGCGGTGTCACCTACCGGTCCCTCGTCCTCGAATTCGCCGCGGCCGTCGATTTCCTGACGCAGGGACAGAGCGAATACGTCGCCACCTTCGCCGACACCCCGTTCGAGGCGCGGTTCAGACGACTGACGGTTTCCGAGGTGCTTCGGCGCAACGCGGACAAACTGTTCGTCGGAGGCTGTGCCGTCTCCGACAGCTGGTTGCGGCGCACGGCGGCGAAGGAGCACCGCAGGGACTTTCTTTCGGGCCTCGGACTCGACCCGACGTGGCCGACCTTTTACCACAGCGCGCGTTATGCCCCCCATCACAAGGGACAGTCGGAGTTGTTCCAGGCGGTCACCCGGGTGCTGGACGAGGGCCTGGAAGCCAACTTCCTGATCCGGTGCGCCCTGCCCGGCACGAAGACCCGGCAGGAACTGCCGCCCTCTCTGCGCGAAATGACGGAAAAGCACAAGAACCGGTTGCGTGTGAACTGGGAGATGGTCGACGAGGCCACACTCTTCGACTACGCGTCGGCGGCCGACTTCTGCGTCTTTCCATCGAAATTCGAGATGGACACCTTCCTGATCGCCCAGGGTGAGGCCATGGCGTGCGGGGCGGTACCGATCGCCACCCTGCAGTCCGGCACCCGCCACTTCGGGCACGCCTTCGACTGGCACGAGCAGGCCGAAGCCACCGGTTTCGCCGTGGCCCGCTCGTTCCGTCCGGACGATGACCTCCTGCGGGACCGCCTGGCCGAGCGGATCCGAGAGGCTGCCCGTCTCTACCGTCATGACGCCGGCACGTACGCACGGCTGTCCGAGCGCGCGCGCCGGACCGCCCGGCAACTCACCTGGGACGCCAGCACCCGGCTCCGCGAGGAGCGGTTCCAGCGCGTACTGGCCGGTGCCGTCGTCCCCGGCGATCCGGAGACCCTGATCCGCCGGGGCTGGTACGAAGGCCTCGACGACCAGACGTGGGCGGCGCATCGCGAACTGATCGCCTTGAGCGCCGCCGCGCAGGGTAGACCGCAGGAGTGCGTGCGCGCCTGCGCCGGTCGTCCTGACCTCGCGGAGGCGGCCTTCCGTACGGCGTACCGTGCCGCGCGATTCCAGGTCTGCGAGGCGCTGCTCGGCATGCCGGGGCACCCGGGGGAAGCACACCAGGTCAGGCACAGGCTGCGCGCGCGGGAGAGGGGCGGCCGTGCCGAGGTCGTGTACCACTTTCCGCATGCCGAGCGGGTCGAGCTGTTCACCCCGGGAGCCGACAGCCCGGCCGACGGCTTCGGACAGCCTCTGAACCGGGAGGGCGACACCTTCCGTGGCAGCGTTCCGGGCCCGCTCGGCGACCACCCGGTGGTCCTGCTGGTCACGTTGCCCCGCGGCCGCTTCGTCTGGGACGAGGTCCGCCCGGTTCCGGAGCACTGAGCCCACTTCATGCGTCGTGCAGCGTCTGCGAGCCGCTCAGCGCTCCGCTGCCTCACAGGACCGATAGGGGAAGACTTCCGTGACAGAACCCGACCGACCGGAGCCCGTGCCGGATGCGCTGGCCGACCTTGCCCGCGCCAAGGGTGTGGACACCTGGTACCGCGCCGCGGACGGTACGGGCAAGCCCGTGTCCCGGACCACTCTCACCCGGGTGCTGGCTGCCCTGGGAGTCGATGCCTCGACCCCCGAGGCGGTCCGGCAGTCACTCGCGCAGCACCGGCGGGACCAGGCGTCACGCCTGCTGCCCCCTTGCGTGGTCGCTCGCGCCGGCCGTCCGGCGCGGCTGGAGGTGGGGCCGGACACCCGGATCGTCGTGGACCTGGAGAACGGCGACAGTCGCGACGTCCCGGCCGGTGAGCCGGGGGAGCCGGGCCCAAGGACGCTGCCCACCGACCTCCCCCTCGGCTACCACACCCTTCGGGCGTCGTCGGCCGACGGGTGGGTGACCACGCCGCTGATCGTGACCCCGGACGGCATCCCGACACCGGAGCGACGCGGGTGGGGCTTCGCCACGCAGTTGTACTCGGTCCTCTCCGACCGCTCCTGGGGAATGGGAGACCTGGGTGACCTGAAGAGCCTCGTCCACTGGTCGGGCAGCGCGCTCGGAGCGGACTTCGTCCTGATCAACCCGCTGCACGCGATGCTCCCGGCCGCGCACTCGGACCACTCCCCCTACTGGCCGTCCAGCAGGTACTTCGCCGACCCGGTGCACCTGAGGGTCGACGCCGTGCCGGAGTACGCGGCGCTGGCGGGCGAGGACCGGGCCACGGCGGACGGACTGGCCGAACGAGCCGATCGCCTGCGCGAACGCGTGCTGTCCGGGGACGACCTGATCGACCGTGACGTCGCTTGGCAGCTCAAGCGTGCGGCCCTGCAGCTCCTGCACCGGGTGCCGCCGGCCTCCGAACGCCTTGACTCCTACCGCGAGTACGTCGCCCGGGAGGGCCAGGAGCTGACGGACTTCGCGACCGCGCGCGCACTGGCCGAGGTGCACGGACCCGACTGGCGCACCTGGCCCGGTCCGCTGCGCCACCCCGCATCGCCCGCCGTCCGGGCCGAGCGGGAGAGACTGGCCGGGGAGGTGGAGTTCCACCGCTGGCTCGCCTGGCTCGTGGACGGTCAGCTGGCGGACGCCCACACGGCGGCGGAAGACGCCGGGATGTCGGTGGGGGTCGTGCACGACCTCGCGGTAGGGGTACACCCGGGGGGTGCGGAGGCCTGGGCCCTGCAGGACTGCCTCGCGACGGGGGTCGACGCGGGCGCGCCGCCGGACGCGTTCAGCGCCCAGGGCCAGAACTGGCGGCTGCCGCCCTGGCGGCCGGACGCACTGGCCCGGACCGGCTATGCGGCGTACGCCGGGCTGCTCCGCCGGGTCTTCCGCCACGCGGGCGCGGTACGCCTCGACCACGTCATGGGGCTCTTCCGCCTGTGGTGGATCCCCGAGGGCTCGGGCATCGGGGAAGGGACGTACGTCCGCTACGACCCCGAAGCGATGCTGGGGGTGCTGGCTCTGGAGGCCCTCCGGGCGGGTGTGTACGTGATCGGCGAGGACCTCGGTACCGTCGAGTCCGGCGTGCGGGACGAACTCGCTGCACGTGGCGTGCTGGGAACGTCGGTCCTCTGGCTGACGCGGGAGAGCACGGCTTCCGGTGAGGAGGACCCGGACGGCGCGATCGTGCCCGCACACCGCTGGCGTCGGCAGTGCCTCGCCACCCTCACCACGCACGACCTGCCCAGCTCGGCCTCCTGGCTCAGCGGGGACCACGTGGAGCTGCGCCACCGGCACGGCCTGCTGTCCGCGCCCCTCGCCGAGGAACAGCGGGCCGCCGGCCTGCTGCGCCGGACCTGGCTGGACGAGGTCGCCCGGGCAGGCTGTGCCACCGAGGACGCGGACGACGACACCGCCCGTCTGGTCTCCCTGCACCGCTATTTGGCGCGCACTCCGTCCGTTCTGCTCGCGGCCTGGTTGCCGGACGTCGTCTCCGACGTGCGGAGTCCGAACCTCCCCGGAACGTCGGGCTCGTACCCGAACTGGCAACTGCCGGTCTCGGACGCGCACGGCCGGCCCGTCACGCTCGACCAACTGCGCACCGCGCCCCTGGCGCGTGAGCTGGCCGCCGCCCTCGCACCCGCTGCCGTGACCGGGGGAACCCGGTGAAGGCACTCGTGCTGGCGGGCGGCACAGGAAGCCGGCTGCGTCCGCTCACCCACACCATGGCCAAGCAGCTGATCCCGCTGGCGAACAAGCCGGTGATCCTGTACGGCATCGAGGCGATCGTCGCGGCCGGGATCCGCGAGATCGGCGTGGTGGTCGGTGGAGCGGCTCGTGAGCTGAGGGACGTCATCGGTGACGGATCACGGTTCGGCGCCCGGATCACCTACCTGGTGCAGGAGGAGCCGCTGGGCCTGGCCCACGCCGTGCGGGTGGCGCGCGACTGGCTCGGCGAAGACGACTTCCTGATGTACCTCGGGGACAACTACCTGTCGGGCGGCATAGCGGACCTCATGGCGCGGTACCGCGCCGAGCGGCAGGCCCGAAGGGCTACGGGCGCGCCACTGCGCCCCGCCGACGCATGGATCCTGCTGGCCAAGGTCGCGGACCCCACGCGGTTCGGCATCGCCGAGCTGGCGGGGAACGGGACGGTCGCGCGCATGGAGGAGAAGCCGGCGGTGCCGAGCAGTGACCTGGCGGTCGTGGGCGTCTACCTCTTCACCCCCGCCGTGCACGAAGCCGTGGCCGCCATCGAGGCGTCGGCACGCGGCGAACTGGAGATCACCGACGCCGTGCGCCGGCTGATCGACACCGGGCGGACGGTCCGCGGGTCGCTGGTGACCGGCTACTGGAAGGACACCGGCGAGGTCGACGACCTGCTGGAAGCCAACAACGCCGTACTGGAGGACGTCGAGAGGTCGGTGCACGGCGATGTGGACGAAGGCAGCGAGGTCATCGGGCGGGTGCGCATCGAGAAGGGCGCGTCGATCGTCCGGTCACGCGTCGTGGGCCCCGCCGTCATCGGTGCGGATGTCCGTGTGCACGACTCGGTCATCGGTCCGTTCACCTCGGTGGCCGACGGCTGCCGGATCTCGGGGAGCGCCGTGCGCTCCTCCATCCTCCTGGACGGCGTACGGCTCGACGGCGCCGGCCCGGTCGAGGGCTCGCTGCTCGGGCGGCACGCATGCGTGTCGGGCCCGGGGCCGGGCCCGGGGCCCCGGCCGCAGCGGCTGGTGCTCGGTGATCACAGCAGCGTCCTGCTCGTCGGCTGACCGTACCCGTCCTCGAAAGGACCCACCTCAGGAAGGCTTTGAGGGCACATCATGAAGATCCTCGTCACGGGAGGAGCCGGCTTCATCGGCTCGCACTTCGTCCGTTCCCTGTTGACCTCGGGCGAACGCACGGACGCGCCGCCGACCACGGTGACCGTTCTGGACGCCCTGACCTACGCGGGCAATCGCGCCAACCTCGCACCGGTGGCCGACGATCCGCGCCTTGCGTTCGTCCGGGGAGACATCCTCGACGCCGGTCTGGTCGACGGACTCATGGCCGGCCACGACGCCGTCGTGCACTTCGCCGCCGAGTCACACGTCGACCGCTCGATCGCCGCGGGGCACGCCTTCGTCGCCACCAACGTTCTCGGGCTGCACACCCTGCTGCAGGCGGCCGTGAGGCACGGACCGCGCACCTTCGTGCACGTGTCGACCGACGAGGTGTACGGGACGATCCCCTCCGGCTCCTGGACGGAGGAGCAGCCCCTCGCGCCCAGCTCTCCCTACGCGGCGTCGAAGGCGGGCGCGGACCTCCTGGCGCTGTCCTACCACCGGACACACGGCCTGGACGTACGGATCACCCGCTGCTCCAACAACTACGGGCCTCACCAGTTCCCGGAGAAGCTGATTCCCCGGTTCGTCACCCGTCTCCTCGACGGACACAGGGTTCCTCTCTACGGCGACGGCCGCCACGTGCGGGACTGGCTGCATGTCGAGGACCACTGCCGTGCCGTCCGCCTCGTCCTGGAACGCGGAAGGCCGGGCGAGGTCTACAACGTCGGCGGCGGCACCGAACTGTCCAACAGGAAGCTCACGCAGCGGCTGCTGGATCTGTGCGGCTCCGACTGGAGCAGCGTGGAACACGTGGCCGACCGCAAGGGCCACGACGCCCGGTACAGCGTCGACTGGTCCAAGATCCGGTGCGAGCTGGGGTACGCGCCGCGGCGCTCCTTCACGGAGGGCCTGGCCGAGACGGTGTCGTGGTACCGCGAGAACCGCTCCTGGTGGGAGCGCCCGGATCCGTCCGATCCCTGCCCGTCCCTGTGCGCCGTGGAGAGGAACAGGTGAGCCACGTGTCCCCGCTCGTCGATTCGAGTTGTTACCACGCGGCGGTGGCCGCCCTGCTGCGCTCGGCGGACCCGCAGGCCGACCCCGCCCGGATTCTGGGCAACAGCGCCTCGACCGGGGCCGTCCGGGACGCCGAAGGCCGGCCGGTCTTCGGCGAACCGTTCGTGCAGTTCTCGGCCATGGCCGAGCGGCGGGGATACCGGCTGCTCGATCACCGTGTGCGCGACACCGCGGGGTGGCGGGAGGCGCTCGGCGCGGTGGCCGAGGGCCGCACCGTCGCCATCGCGGCCGACGCCTTCCACCTCAAGCACTTCTGGCCGGGATACGGCCGCAGCCATGCCCTGCACGCGATCGTCGTCAGCGAGCTGGACCCGGTCGAGGCCACCGTGCACGTCCTGGATCCGGGGCAGGCGGTCTACCTCGACGGCCGTCTGCCGGTGGCGGACCTGGAGGCGGCGATGTGCCGGGAGGACGCGGGACAGTCCTGGATGGAGGTGCTGCGTGACGCGCCCGGGCAGCCGGGGACACCGGCCCCGGGTGGGCTCGCGCAGGAACTGGCCGTGGCCGCCCAGGAGCTGACCCGAGGGCATGACGGGTTCCTCGGGGGCGCCGAACTGGTGGACGGCCTGCGCAAGCGGCTGGACGACTACGTGGAACTCGTGGCCGAGCGTCCCAGGGGCGCCGAGGGCAACGAGCTGAGCTGGGGAGTCGGTCAGGGGCTCGTTCTCGGCCTGTGGTGGTACCACCACGTGCTCCGCTGGTTCTCCCGTTACCTCGGGCTGCTGGCGGACGACGCGGCGGTGCCGGTCGGGCCCGGGCCGGCCGCGGGAGCGGACCGGGCCTGCCGGGACATCCTCGTGGTGCGCAACCTCCTGATGCGCCTCGGGGTGATGCCCCGGACGACCGAGCGGGCCCGCGAGTTCCACCGGCAGATCGGCGTCAGGCTCGACAGTGCGTACGACGATCTCCACGCCGTCGCGGCACAGTTGACGTCGGCCGTGGGAGTCGCCGTATGAGCCGCACGAGCCATATGAGAGGCGTGAGCGTGCCCGTCGGCGCCATGGCCGTCGACCTCGCACCGCACCGCAACAACGTCGGCTGCTCGACCGCGCAGGAGCCCGGCGGTGAGGGATTCGACGGCTTCGGCCGCTTCCTTCCTGCGGAGATGCTGCACGACCTGGCCCCGGCGCTCGGACTGGCCAAGGACCACGGCGCGGGCGCTCCCGACAACGTGGCCTGCGAGGGACAGCTGATCCGGCTGCCGCGCAGCGGCGCCGTGGCGGCGCTGCACGCCGTGGGTGCCGGATCCGGCGGCTCCGTCCAGGAGGTGGTCCGGCTGCGGCAGGACTGCGGCGGCGAGGGAACGGATCTCGTCATCGGGTTCAGCGACATCCTGGCCCGGCACCCCGCTCCCGGCGAAAGCTGCTGCGCCGAGGGGGAGTTCTTCCTCGACTCCGGTGGCGAGGCGGTCCCCGGTGCCGTGCCCCGGCTGTGGCAGGTGACCGCCGAGTGCGCGAGCGCGCCCCGCTGTACCTGGCTGGAACTGCCGTACAACCCGGACCTGCACCTCTTCGGGCTGTGGGTGTCGTTCGCCGAACAACGGGAGGTCGCACCGTGAGATGCCTCTACCTGTGCCAGGAGCTGGCACCGTACTTCGTGGAGGGCGGTCTCGGTCAGGCCGCGCGGGCGCTGCCGGAACTCCTGCACCGCCACCACGGCCTTGACCACACTCTGCTGATTCCCTACTACCCGCGGCTCGTCGACGAGCAGGGCCTGCGCACGGAGACGGTCGCCCGGCTCCCCGCCCTGACGGTCGGCGGCGCGGCAACGGTCGAGCGGCTGATCGGCCACGACGGTTCCTGCGAGGTCCTCCTGCTGCGGTCCGACCGCTGGTACGACCGAGAAGGGATCTATCGCGACGGCCGCTACGTGGAGTTCCCGGACGCCGCCGCACGGGCCGCCTTCTACGGAAGCGCGGCGGCACAGTGGGTACGCGGATCCGGGCGGTCCTACGACCTGGTCCACGGCAACGACTGGCAGTCCGGGCCGGCGCTGGCACACCTGCGCCACCTGCGGGGCAGGGCAGGACGGCGGCCCGCTCTGCTGATGAACGTGCACAACGGCGAGTACCGCGGCGACGTGTCCCCGCAGCAGGCGGCGCAGTTGGGCCTACCGGACGAGTTCACCGCGCTTCTCCTCGACAAGGCGCAGGGCAGTCCGAGCCTGTTGCTGACGGGCCTGCTGGCCGCGGACGCGGCCACGACGGGAAGCCCCGGGTACGCCCGCGAGCTCACCGAGGCGTTCGCGGGCACGCCACTCGGTGACGCGCTGAAGCCGCTGCACATGGAAGGCATCGTGGCCGGCGTGGACCGCAAGGTCTGGGACCCGGCTGACCCCGGCCCGCTCGCCGTTCCCTACGACGGCCCTGAGGTGGCGGACGGCAAGCTGGCCAACAAGCATCTGCTGCAACGCCGTACGGGCCTGGACGCCGATCCGCACATCCCCTTGTTCGCGGTCTGCGCCCGGCTCGTCCCCGACAAGGGCATCGATCTCGTGTTCGCCGCCCTCGGTCCGCTCCTGACCAGCGGGCGCGCGCAGTTGGCCGTCGTCGGAACCGGCGACGCCGAGTACCTCGAAGTACTCGCGGACCTCCGGGACCGCGCTCCGGGGGCCGTCCACCACACCCCGCGCTTCGACCAGGAACTCGCCTCCCTGGTCTACGCGGGCGCCGACTTCACACTCATGCCGTCGCGCGTCGAGCCGTGTGGCCTCAACCAGTTGATCGCCATGGCCTACGGCACCATCCCGCTGGTCAGCGCGGTCGGCGGCCTACGGGACACGGTGACCGACCTGCGGGACGACCCCGCGCAGGGCACAGGATTCCACTTCGCGGCACTCACCCCGGACGCGGTCGGGCACACCGTGGACCAAGCGGTGAGGTGGCTGGCCGAACACCCCGGCGAGGTGGAACGGACCCGGCGGCGGGCGATGTCCCACGACTGGTCCTGGGAGCGTACGGCCCGGCAGACCGCGCGGCTCTACGAACGCGTGGTGGCGGGTGACTGACCGGACGCCCCGCACCACGCACGACATCACCCGGCACCCTTCTCTCCGCGGACGGACGACGAACATGGACAGCACTCATCAGCGCACCGCCCACATGCACGGATACCTGACGGGCATACGGCGGGCGGTCGATGAGCTCTCCCTCACCGAACTCGCCGCCGTGGCAGAGCTGCTTGAGGAGGTGTACCTCGCCGGCCGGACCGTCTTCACCTGCGGGAACGGCGGGAGCGCGGCCACGGCGTCGCACTTCGCGGTCGATCTGGCGAAGAACACCCGGCAGCCCGGTGCCGCGCCGATGCGGGTGTACTCGCTCGTCGACCACGTGCCGGCGATCACCGCGTGGGCCAACGACGTCGGATACGAGTCCGTCTTCAGCGGTCAGCTCTCGGGCCTGGCGCAGGAGGGCGATGTCCTCGTGGGCATCACCACCAGCGGCAACTCCCCCAACGTGCTGGAGGCACTGCGGCTCGCCCGTGAACTCGGTGTCCGGACCGTGGGACTGCTCGGCCCGGTCGCCGACAAGGCCGTCGCGCTGAGCGACCGCTGGGTGAAGGCCCGGGCCGGCTCCATCGAGGAGCAGGAGGACATCCACATGATGATCGCGCACATTCTGACCCGTCACATGCGCGACTTCGTCACCGCGCGCGCCACCGAGCCCGCCCTTACCGCGGGAAGAGTCCGTTGACCCCCGTACACCGCACCAGCGCGACGCTGACGGACGGACGGCGCATCCACTACTACGACGAGCACCCGGGGCGTCCGCAGGCGGACGTACGCCACGAGCCGGCGCCGACGCCGGTTCCCTCCTCGTCACTGCGTCGCGATCCGACGACACGCGAGTGGATCCTGATGGCGCCGCACCGACGCGGACGGTCGGCCACCGGTCCGTACTGCCCTCTGTGCACCGACTCGCCCCGCGAGGTGGTGGAAGTACCGGGAGGCGCTTACGACGTGGCGGTGTTCGACAACCGTTTCCCCGCTCTCGGCGGCCCGGGCACGACCGGGCCGGCGGACGGCTCCGCGCTGCTCGCCAGCGCCCCGGCGCCGGGACGCTGCGAGGTGATCTCGTACAGCAGTGACCACGGCACCACACTGGCTCGGCTGCCGCTGTCCCGGGTCCGCACCGTGGTCGACGCGTGGGCGGACCGCACCCGGGAACTGAACCGGCTCGACGAGGTGGAGCAGGTCGTGTGCTTCGAGAACAGGGGCGCGCAGGTCGGGGCCAGCCTGGACCATCCCCACGGGCAGATATACGCCTACCCGTGGATTCCCGACCGGTTCCGGCGCATGCAGGAGACGGCGCGGCAGGAGCATGCGTGCGGCGAGGACTGTGTGTTCTGCAGGGTTCTGGAGGCGGAAGAAGACGCGGGAAGCCGCGTCGTGGCGCGCTCCGCCCACTGGACGGCGTTCGTGCCGTTCGCGGCCCGGTGGCCGTTCGAGGTGCACCTCTACGCACGACGGCACGTCCCGGACCTCGCCGCTCTCCAGGAGGAGGAACGCGACGACCTCTCCGGCATCTACCGCTCCGTGCTGCGACGCTTCGAGACGGTGGCCGACCGGCCGTTGCCGTACATGGCGGTGTGGGTTCAGGCACCGGCCCGCCACGACCGTGAGCTGGCCCATCTGCGGGCCCAGGTGTTCTCCGACCGCTGGGACTCCGGGGCGGTCAAACGCATGGCCGCCGGTGAGCTGGGAGCGGGAGCCTTCGTGAGCGAGACGGACCCCGAGCGAGCGGCCGAGGCACTCAGGCAGGCACCGGTGACGACATGAACGCGGACACGGGCATGTGGGTGAGCAGCGCCCCCCTGCGCATATCCCTCGCCGGCGGAGGCACCGACCTGCCCGGCTACGCCCGCCGCTTCGGAGGGACGGTGCTCGGGGCCGGCACGGATCTGCGGGTCACGGTCGTGGGCAGGCGCGCCCGCAGAGCGACCGGGATCCGGGTGTGCCTGGACTCCTGCGGCCGTGCGGAGTCGGCCCGGGAACTGGCCAATCCCTTCGCGCGGGAGGCGATGCTCCGTCACTGGGACGGCACTCCTCTGGATCTCTTCTCCACAGGGGACGTGCCGGGAGCCACCGGCATGGGCAGCTCGGCCGCGTTCTGCGTCTCCCTGGTCGCCGGGCTGTCGGCGGAGCCACTGGACGCATGCTCGCTCGCGAGGGCGGCCAGCGACATCGAGATCGAGGGCCTTGGCCGGTCCGTGGGCCGGCAGGACCACTATCTCTCGGCCCTGGGCGGATTCCGCCTGCTGCACTTCCACCGGGACGGCACCGTGGACGTGGAGGACGTCGCGGTGCCGGACGGGTTCCGGCGCCGGCTCGGCGAAGAGCTTCTTCTCTTCCACACCGGGACCAGCCGCGACGCCGGCGACATCCTCAGCGACCAGGCCGGTGGAACGGAGAGGGGTGACAGGGACACCACGCACCGGTTGCACGAGATCAAGGAACTCACCGCTCCCTTCAAAGACGCCCTGGTACAGGGGCGGTTGACCGAGATGGGGCGTCTTCTCGGACGCCACTGGGAACTCAAACGCGGCCTCGGCGCCCGCGTGTCCCTGCCACGGGCGGACCGTGCCTACGAGGACGCCCTCGCGGCCGGTGCCACGGGGGGCAAGCTGCTCGGGGCAGGCGGGGGCGGGTTCCTGCTCCTGCACGTTCCTCTCGATCGACAGCCTCACGTGCGCGAAGTCCTGACCGCGCACGGGATGCAGGAGCAGCCCTTCGCCTTCGACACGCGCGGAGCCGTCCTGCACACCCTCTGACCCCGCTCCGGCGGATCCCCCGCCATCCCCGGGCCGTTCCTGGCCCTCACCACCCTGGAGAGTCGTTTCCGTTGTCCCTTCTGGCCTCATACCGCAGGTTGTTCTCCCACCAGGGGAGTTTCTCCTTCACCGCAGCCGGCTTCCTGGCCCGGCTGCCGCTGTCCATGTACGGCATCAGCACCGTGGTGATGATCGCGACCGTGCGCGACTCGTACGCGCTCGCGGGATTGGTCTCCGGGACCAGTCTCGTCGCGGCCGTGCTGATCGTGCCGAGGATCAGCCGTCTGATCGACCGTTACGGACAGAGTCGCGCGGCCGTTCCGGCCACCGTGTTCTCGGTGGTCTTCTCGGTGCTCCAGGTGGTCTGTGTGCGCAACGGCGCTCCGGACTGGACGCTCTTCGCCACCGCTGTCCTGTCGGCGACCGCACCCAACGTGGGGGGTATGGTCCGGGCGCGCTGGGCGGAACTCCTCAAGGACGAACCCGACGCCATGCACACGGCGAACGCGCTGGAACAGGTCCTCGACGAGGTGGGTTTCATCGTCGGCCCGATCCTGTCCGTCGCCCTGTGCACGGCACTCTTTCCGGAGGCGGGAGTCCTGGGGGCGAGCGCCCTGACGCTGGGAGGCACGCTGCTGCTCACCGCTCAGCGCAGGACGGAGCCGCCGGTCCACGAGCCGGACGCCGGTCAGGCGTCCTCGCCGCTGCGCAACCGAGGGCTGCAGATCATGATCCTGACCTTCCTCCTCACCGGAGCGGTCTTCGGGTCCCTCGAACTCACCACGGTCGCGTACACCGAGGACCTCGGCCACGCCTCGTCGTCGGGGTGGGTGCTCGCCCTGCTGGCTCTCGGCTCGGCCGTCGCCGGCCTCGCCTTCGGCGCGCTCACCGTCAAGGCCGGGCAGACCACCCAGTTCGCGGTGGGAGTGGCCGCGATGGCGGCACTGATGCTGCCGCTCCTGCTGGCCGACGGACTGCCGTCACTGATGGTGCTGATGTTCGTCGCCGGCATGGCGACGGCACCCACGATGATCACCGGCATGACGTTGGTCCAGCAACTGGTGCCGCCGGCGCAGATCAACGAGGGCATGGCGCTGGCCGTGACGGGCTTGCTGGGCGGTAACGCCCTGGGGTCTGCCGTGGCCGGTCGTGTCGTCGAGTGGTTCGGTTCCGAGGCGGGTTACCGGATTCCGTGCAGTGCCGCCGTCCTCGCGGTGGTGGCCGTCCTCGCCGGGATGAGGACGCTCACCCGCGGAGTGGCGGCGAGCACGGGCGATGACCACGGCGCCGAGGAACAGCAGGCCGTGGAGCAGCGCTGAGCAGCGGGTGCCGACCCGGTCCTCACGGACCGGGTCGGAGCAGTTCGGCCACGGATTTGTCCAGAACGGTCTTGTAGTAGTCCTCGGAGAACGTCCATATCCCTCTCCGGGGTGACAGGGACCGTAGTTTTTCGATCGAGACCGAGTGCCTGCTTGTTTCCTCGACGTACTGCCGCACCGGATTCGTCGCGGTCAGCGCGGCGACATGGTCGACGATCGCGTCCACTTCCGTGGACCGACCGGATGCCAGATTGATCGTTTCTCTCTCGATCCCGGCGCTCAGCACCATGTCCGTCATCGCGACGAAGTCGTCGACGTCGAGCAGGTCGCGGCTCGCCCGGCGGAGGATGCGCACCCGGCCGTCGAGTGCCTGCGCCACCAGGGCCGGGACCAGCTGATGGGGCCGCTGCCCCGGGCCGACGAGATGAGTGAGACGCATGATCAGCCAGGAACAGCCGGACTGCTTCACCAGGTTCTCCATGGCGAGCTTGTGCCGGCCGTACGCGGTGCGGGGAGTGTGCCGGCAGCTTTCCGTGCCCGAACAGTCCCGGGCGCCGTACAACGCTGCGGAAGCCGTGGAGAAATAGAGCAGCTTCTCTCCCCGGGACGCACAGCGGCGTGCCTGGTCGACCACCAGGGCGGCCTCTCTCGCCACATCCTGCTGCGTGTACTCGGCGCTTATCCGGGACACTCCGGCCGCCAACGCGACGACCCCGGAATGGCGGTGGGAGATCGTCCGCAAGGCGGCGGCGACAAAGCCTCTTCCCACGATCTCCATGAACCCGTTCCTCCGGTGAACCGGGCGTCCCACCGCCCGGAGGTGCCCTGTGCGGTCGAAGCTAGGCGGGCAGGGACGGCGCCGGAGGCATCATCGGCGCGGACATGGCGCCGGACGTGTTGTCATACCCGACTGGCTCGGTTGTGGCGGCCGCAGGACCCGGGCTACTTCTTGGGTACCACGTGATCGTTTCCGACCCGAAGGCGTCGCCGACCGGAAGTGGAGTGCTCCATGACCTCCGTCCGCACTGCGCGGGCCGACCGCGGCAGTCGCACACCGCGTGCGCGGAAGCCGGCGGTCTTCCTCGACCGCGACGGAACGCTCACAGAACCACGGCACTATCCGAGCCGGCCGTCGGATCTCGTCCTGCAGCCGGGAATCGGTCCGTGGCTGCGGACCCTGCGGGAAGACCACGGTGCGGCTCTGGTGGTCGTCACCAACCAGTCCGGGCTCGCCCGCGGCCTGTTCACCGGCCTTGACCTGGCGGCGATGCACCGCCACCTGCAGGCGGAGCTCACGGCCGTCGACGTGGAGCTGGACGCGATCTACACCTGCCCGCACCACGTCGACGGCGTGGTGCCCGGGCTGGCGCGGCGCTGCTCCTGTCGTAAGCCCGAGCCCGGGCTGCTGCTCCGTGCCGCGGCGGAGCTGCGCCTGGACCTCTCACGGTCGTGGATGGTCGGCGACTTCGCCACGGACGTCGAGGCGGGCACCCGTGCCGGCTGCCGGACGGCCTGGGTCGGACCGCAGGCGGCTGTCACGGCGAGGACCGGAGAGCTGCCGGTGCCGACACTGCGCAGTGCGACCACCGCGGAAGCCCTGCAGGCGATCTGCCGTGACCTCGGCGTCTGAGCAGCCTGGCGGTGCGCATTTCTACGAGGAAGGACAGCATGACGTTCACCCGAAGGCTCAAGCGGGCGTTGACGGGCGACCCCGAAGCACGATTCGTCTACCTCAACAACTTCGAGGTCGAACGCGTCTGGGGGCAGAGCGAGCCCGGACTCCCGGGGTCGGGGTTCAGTTTCTCCGGTGCCACCGTCAACCGGATGGAGGAAGTCGGAGTCCTCCACGCGGACGTGAACGACGTGGTCGTACTCAAAGCTCCTGTGGACGAGGAGTATCTGGCGTACCTCCGGTCGCTCGATGCCGCACGGGGACAGCGGCTGACCGTCGAGGACAACGTGCCGAGCCGCTCCGTCACCCAGGACGCCCTGGCGTCCCCGCGGCTGCTGGACCATCTGCGCGGTCTCGACGACGGTCACACGTTTCTGGCACCGCTCGGCATCTCGTCCGACGAAGAGCGACTCTCCGAAGTCACCGGGCTCCCGCTGGCCGGGCCGTCGGCAGCGGTGTGCAGGCACGTCAACGGCAAGATCTTCAGCCGTGAACTGGTGGACGACACCGGCCTGACCAGGGTGCCGGGCGCGGTGTGCCGCACGTACGAGGAGCTGGAGGAGGCGATCGCCGCCCATCTCGGCGAAGGGTCGCGGGTGGTGGTCAAGGAGTCCCTCGGGGTGTCGGGCCGCGGCATGGTCGTGCTGGACAGCCGTCTGCGTGCGGACCAGCTGCTGCGGATGCTGGCTCGTCGGGGGAGGCAGGCTCCGGTCTCGCTGGTCGTGGAGGAGTGGATCGACAAGCGGTCGGATCTCAACTACCAGTTCACCGTGGACCGTGACGGCGCGACCCGGTTCGAGACGGTCAAGACGGCACTGACGGAAGACGGCGTCCACCGCGGCCACCGCTTCCCACCGGATCTGCGACCGGACGAGGTGGAAGAGCTCCGCTCGGCCGCCGCGGTCATCGGAAAGCGGCTGGCCGACGAGGGCTACTACGGTCTGGTCGGGGTCGACGCCATGCTCGGCACCGACGGCACGCTCTACCCGTGCCTCGAGATCAATGCCCGTTTCAACATGGCGACCTATCAGAACCGCGTCGCGGAGGCGCTGTTCGGCCCCGAGCAGCATGCCCTGGCAGCGGTCGTCCAGCTGCGCCCGACCCGCGCGTATGCGTTCAGCGAGGTCAGCCGGGCTCTCGGCGCACTGCTGTACCGGAGCCCCGGAGGAACCGGTGTGCTGATCAACAACTACGCGACCCTGAACGCGGCCGTCACCCCGGGAAAGAAGTCCGCCGGGCGGCTCTATGCCATCTGCGTCGCGGACACCCCCGCCGACGCCGAAGAACTACGGAGCGCCGCCGAGCAGGCACTCCTCGGAATGGTGAATCAGTGAGGGACACGGAGAACGCCAAGGACATCGACTGGTCCGGCATCGCCGATCAGTACGGGACTCCTGCCTACGTCTACGACGGCGACGGCATGGTCCAGAACCTCCGGCAGCTGCGGGCCGCCCTGCATCCGGGCCTGGAGATCTTCTACTCCCTGAAGGCGAACCCCAATCGAAGCGTGTACGAGCTGCTGCGCGCGGCCGGAGCCGGTGCCGAGGTGTCCTCGCTGGCCGAGCTGAGGACCGCCCTGGCCGTCGGCACCTCGCCCCGGGACATCCTGTTCCTCGGCCCCGGCAAGAGCGTCGAGGAAATCGCCGCGGCCGTCGACGCCCGCATCTACGGCATCGTCTGTGAGTCCTTCGGCGAGCTGGACCTCATCGAGCGGTGCGCGCGCGAGCGCGGAGTACGCCAGCGGGTGCTCCTGCGCGTCAATCCCGCTTACGCGGTGACCGGTTCGCGGCTCACCATGGGGGGCCGGCCCCGCCAGTTCGGCATCGACGAGGCGGCGCTGCTGGCCGCGCACGACATCGGCTCCAGGTATCAGCACGCCCATGTCGCCGGAATCCAGGTGTACATGGGTACGCGCATCCTGGACAGCGAGATCGTCGTGAAGAACACCGCCTACGTCCTCGATCTGGCCGACCGGGTGGCCGCGGCCACCGGTGTACCCCTGGAGGTCGTGGACATCGGCGGGGGCATGGGGGTGGCCTACTTCGACGGGGAGCACGACCTCGACGTGACCGAGCTGGCCAAGGAACTCAATCCCCTGCTCCACACGTTCGCATCAACACACCCCGACACCAGGCTGATCATGGAGTCCGGCCGGTATCTGACGGCTCGCTTCGGCACCTACCTCCTGCGGGTGCGCTACACGAAGGAGTCCATGGGGGAGCGATTCGCCGTGACGGACGGCGGCACGCACCATCACATGGCCGCGGTCGGTATCGGCTCGTTCGTGAAACGGAACTTCCCCATCGAGCTGCTGGCCGGCGAGAGCGACTCGGAAACGCCCGGTCCCTGGAACGTCACCGGACCGCTGTGCACACCGAACGACACGGTCGCCAAGAACGCCCAGCTTCCGCCGCTGCACCGCGGAGACCTGCTCGGAGTACACAGGTCGGGAGCGTACGGCCCGACCGCCTCACCCGTCTTCTTCCTCAGCCACGGCTATCCCGCCGAGGTCGTGCTCCTCGGCGGACGGTCCTTCCTGGCCCGCGCCCGGGACACCGCCGACGACCTCCTCGCCCGCCAGCCCGAGCACGACCTCGGGCGGTACGTCCAGGGGTGACCACGTACCGCTGTCCCCCAGCACGGGAAACAGCAAGGGGTCGACTCTCGGAAGAGTCGACCCCATGTGACCTGTATGTATGCCAGGCCGCCAACGTGGTGCTATTTCATCGGCTCACACGTTGAAGCGGAACTCCACCACGTCCCCGTCCTGCATCACATACTCCTTGCCCTCCATGCGGGCCTTGCCCTTGGCGCGGGCCTCGGTGACCGAGCCGGTTTCGACCAGGTCGGCGAAGGAGATGACCTCGGCCTTGATGAAGCCCTTCTGGAAGTCCGTGTGGATCACACCGGCCGCCTCGGGGGCCGTGGCGCCCTTCTTGATCGTCCAGGCGCGGGACTCCTTGGGGCCGGCCGTGAGGTAGGTCTGCAGGCCGAGGGTGTTGAAGCCGACGCGGGCCAGGGTGGCGAGGCCGGGCTCCTCGGCGCCGACCGACTCCAGGAGCTCCATGGCGTCCTCCTCGTCCAGCTCGGCGAGGTCGGCCTCCAGCTTGGCGTTCAGGAAGATCGCCTCCGCGGGGGCGACCAGGGCGCGCTGCTCGTTCTTGAAGTCCTCGTCGGTCAGCTCGTCCTCGTCGACGTTGAAGACGTACAGGAACGGCTTGGTGGTGAGCAGGTGCAGGTCGTGCAGCAGCTCGTTGCGCTCGGTGCCCTGGACGATGCCGTGTGCGAAGAGCGTGTCGCCCTTCTCCAGGATCTCCTTGGCCTCCTCGACGGCCTTGACCTTGGGAGCGACGTCCTTCTTGATCCGCGACTCCTTCTGCAGCCGCGGCAGGACCTTCTCGATGGTCTGGAGGTCGGCGAGGATCAGCTCGGTGTTGATCGTCTCGATGTCGTCCTTCGGCGAGACCTTGCCGTCGACGTGGACGACGTTCTCGTCCTTGAAGGCGCGGATGACCTGGCAGATCGCGTCGGACTCACGGATGTTCGCGAGGAACTTGTTGCCCAGGCCCTCGCCCTCGGAGGCGCCGCGCACGATGCCGGCGATGTCGACGAAGTCGACCGTGGCCGGAAGGATGCGCTCCGACTTGAAGATCGAGGCCAGCTGGGCGAGACGGGCGTCGGGGACGCCGACCACGCCGACGTTCGGCTCGATCGTGGCGAACGGGTAGTTGGCCGCCAGCACGTCGTTCTTGGTCAGGGCGTTGAACAGGGTCGACTTGCCGACATTCGGCAGACCGACGATTCCGATCGTGAGCGACACGTTGCGACTTCCCGTAGATGAGAGGGCCAGGGGCTGCCAGGGGCCAGAGGCACTGGCCGATCCACCAGTTTACGGCGTCCGCGACGGCGGGCTCGCGGGAGCGTCGAACGCGCGGCCAAGCTCTCCTCATCGGCGTGTCTGGGGGGAGATTCGGCACATTAAACGACCTAGGTTGGTCCAGTGGAGCATCACAGGACGCGACCCCCGAACAACGGACCGCGACGCGGCAAGCCGCGTGCGCGGCGCACGCCGCTGCCGCCGCAGGCACGGCGGCCGGCGGGCGAGAGCAGGCACGCGCCGGGGGCGGAGCGGGCCGCGCGGCCGGTACGGGCGCCCCGTCCGCTGCCGCCCGGCGAGGTGCCGGGCCCCCGGCTCACCGCGCTCGGCGGGGGGCTGTTCTGCGCGGCCGCGATGTTCCTGCTCGGCGCCCTGGACCAGCTGCTGTTCGGGGCATCGCTGACGCTGTACGGCGTGCTGTTCCTGCCGGTGTGCGTGCTGACCGCGCTGTGGGTGCGCAGCGGGGACCTGCTCACCGCGCCCGTCGTCGTACCGATCGCCTTCGCGGTGGGTCTCTTCCCCGTCGCCGACGGCAGCGGGGGTCTGCTCGGACGGCTGATGGGGCTGGTCACCGGGCTCGCCACACAGGCGGGCTGGCTGTACGGGGGGACGCTGGTCGCGGGAGTGATCGTGCTCGTACGCCGGGTGCTGTGGGTGCAGGCCCGCCGGCGCCGCGCCTGAGCACCGGCCACCGGCCACCGGCACCCTATGCCGCGTGGTCCTGCGCCGCTCTCATCGCCGCTCCGACGATTCCCGCGTTGTTCTGCAGCTGGGCCGGCACGATCTCGGCCTTGATGCCCTCGATGAGGTGCAGGAACTTGTCCGCCTTGCGGCTCACCCCGCCGCCGATGATGAACAGCTCGGGCGAGAAGAGCATCTCGACATGCTCGAGGTACTTCTGGACGCGGCGGGCCCACTGCTCCCACGACAGCCCGTTGTCCTCCTTGACCTTGCTGGAGGCCCGCTTCTCCGCGTCGTGGCCGTTCAGCTCGAGGTGGCCCAGCTCGGTGTTGGGCACGAGGGTGCCGTCCATGAAGAGGGCGCTGCCGATGCCGGTGCCGAAGGTGAGCAGGATGACCGGGCCGCCACGGCCCTGGCCTGCGCCGAACTGCATCTCGGCGACGCCCGCCGCGTCCGCGTCGTTGACCACGGTCACCGGATGGCCGCCCAGCCGGTCGCTGAACAAGGTGCGCGCGTCCGTGTCGATCCAGCTCTTGTCGACATTGGCCGCCGTGCGGACCATGGCGCCGCCGGTGACCACTCCGGGGAAGGTCAGGCCCACCGGGCCCGTCCAGCCGAAGTGGTCGATGACCTGCTTGACCCCGTCGGCCACGCCGTCGGGCGTCGCCGGGTGCGGGGTGAGCACCTTGCACCGCTCCTGGGCCAGGTCGCCCTTGTCCAGGTCCACAGGGGCGCCCTTGATCCCGGAACCGCCGATGTCCACACCGAAGATCTGCATGGCCCCACGTTACGACGGACGACTGACAGTCACTACGGAGTACGGCCCCGCGTGGGACCGTGCATCACCCGGCAGCAGTGTCCGCTGCGCCCGATCCGCCACGCTCGGCGACCAGGGACGCGGCCTCTTCGCGCAGGTCACGGCGGAGTTCCTTGGGCAGCGAGAAGGTGATGGACTCCTCGGCCGCCTTGACGAGTTCGACGTCGCCGTAGCCGCGCTCGGCCAGCCACTCCAGGACCTCCTCGACCAGGACCTCCGGGACGGAGGCGCCGGAGGTGACGCCGACCGTGGTGACGCCCTCCAGCCAGGCCGCGTCGATCTCGCTGGCGAAGTCCACCAGGTAGGCCTCGCGGGAGCCGGCCAGCTTGGCGACCTCGACGAGCCGCTTGGAGTTGGAGGAGTTGCGCGAGCCGACCACGATGACCAGTTCGGCCTCGGCGCCCATCTGCTTCACGGCGAGCTGCCGGTTCTGGGTGGCGTAGCAGATGTCGTCGCTGGGCGGGGAGAGCAGCTGCGGGAACTTCGACTTCAGGGCGTCGACGGTCTCCATGGTCTCGTCCACGGAGAGGGTGGTCTGGGACAGCCAGACGACCTTCGACTCGTCGCGGACCTCGACCTTGGCGACGTCCGCGGGGCCGTCGACCAGCTGGATGTGGTCCGGGGCCTCGCCGGAGGTACCGATGACCTCCTCGTGGCCCTCGTGGCCGATCAGGAGGATGTCGTAGTCCTCGTCGGCGTACCGGACGGCTTCCTTGTGGACCTTGGTGACCAGCGGGCAGGTCGCGTCGATGGTGGCGAGACGGCCGCGCTCGGCCTCCTGGTGCACCACCGGGGCGACGCCGTGCGCCGAGAACATCACGATGTTGCCGGGCGGGACCTCCTCCGTCCGTTCGACGAAGACGGCACCCTTCTTCTCCAGGGTCTGTACGACGTACTTGTTGTGGACGATCTCGTGCCGGACGTAGATCGGAGCCCCGTACTGTTCCAGGGCCTTCTCGACGGCGATCACGGCGCGGTCCACACCCGCGCAGTAGCCCCGGGGGGCGGCGAGCAGGACACGGCGGCCAGGCGAAGCAGTCATGGCACCCATCGTAAGGGTGCGTTCGGCGGGCCAGAGATCGCGTTCCCTTCCCGTTCCGGGGAAAACTGGTCCCCATGTCCGACACGGGCTCCGGCACGGGCTCAGACACCGGCTCCGGCACCGGCACGACGGCGGCCGCGACCGGCGCCCGCCACCGGCTGCGCCGCAGTCTCGGTCTCCGGGACCTCGTGGTCTACGGGCTGCTGTTCATCGCGCCCATGGCGCCGGCCGGGGCGGGGGGCCGGTGAGCTGGTGGCGGCATGTGCTGGTGCCGGTGGCGGGAGCGGGGATCACGGTGGCGGTGATCGTGGAGGCGGCAGGGATGGCGCGCGTGGTGAGGGCGGCGTGGCTGGTGGCGGGCTTGGGGGTGCTGGTGGCTCAGCGAGGCCGGGCCGAGGCTCCTGAGTAGCGCCGAGCCGTGCTGCGAGGGCGCGGTCGGCGGTGCCGGATTGTCGGTGGCGGCCATTACGCTCGCCGCATGGCTGTGAACACGTCGCCCGAGGCGCCGCTTCCCGTCGGTGAGATCTCCCGGCTGATCGGGAGCTGGATCGACCGGCTCGGTGCGGTGTGGGTCGAGGGGCAGATCACGCAGTTGTCGCGGCGACCCGGGGCCGGGGTCGTGTTCCTGACCCTGCGGGATCCCTCGTACGACATCTCCGTCAGCGTGACCTGTTACCGGCAGGTGTTCGACGCCGTGGCCGATGTCGTCGGCGAGGGCGCCCGCGTCGTCGTCCTGGCGAAACCGGAGTGGTACGCCCCGCGCGGGCAGCTGTCGCTGCGGGCCGCCGAGATCAGACCCGTCGGCGTCGGGGAGCTGCTGGCCCGGCTGGAGCAGCTGAAGAAGACGCTCACCGCCGAGGGCCTGTTCGCGCCGGAGCGGAAGAAGCCGCTGCCCTTTCTGCCGCAGCTGATCGGACTGGTCTGCGGCCGCGCCTCGGCCGCGGAGCGGGACGTGCTGGAGAACGCCCGGCACCGCTGGCCCGCCGTCCGCTTCGAGGTGCGCAACGTCGCCGTGCAGGGCGTCCACGCCGTCCCGCAGGTCGTCCAGGCCGTCAAGGAGCTGGACGGGATGGAGGACGTGGACGTGATCATCGTCGCCCGGGGCGGCGGCAGCGTGGAGGATCTGCTGCCGTTCTCCGACGAGCAGCTCGTACGGGCGGTGGCCGGGTGCCGTACACCCGTCGTCTCCGCCATCGGGCACGAGCCGGACAACCCGCTTCTCGACCACGTCGCCGACCTGCGCGCGTCCACGCCGACCGACGCGGCCAAGAAGGTCGTGCCGGACGTGGGCGAGGAGATGGAGCGGGTGCGGATGCTGCGGGACCGGGCCCGGCGGTGTGCGGAGGTCTTCGTGGAGCGTGAGGAGCGGGGTCTCGCGCATGCGCTGGCGCGGCCCTCGATAGAGGATCCGCACCGGATGATCGACGAGCGCGCCGACCACGTGGCCGCTCTGCTGGACCGCGGCCGGCGCACCCTCGGTCACCTCCTGGACCGCGCCGACTCGGAGCTGACGCACACGCACGCGCGCGTGGTGGCCCTCTCCCCCGCCGCCACGCTCAGGCGCGGCTACGCGGTCCTGCAGAGGGCCGACGGCCACGTGGTGCGCGACCCGGAGGAAGTGGCGCAGGGCGAGGCGCTGCGGGCGCGGGTCGCCGGGGGCGAGTTCACGGTACGTGTCGATGTCTAGGGTGGGTGGATGACCAGCAAGGTGGATGAGGCGCTCTCGTACGAGCAGGCGCGGGACGAGTTGATCGAGGTCGTACGACGGCTGGAGGCGGGCGGTACGACGCTGGAGGAGTCCCTGGCGCTGTGGGAGCGCGGCGAGGAGCTGGCGAAGGTGTGCCGGCGTTGGCTGGAGGGCGCCCGGGCCCGGCTGGACGCGGCGCTGGCCGAGGAAGAGGTCCAGGAAGACACCGAGTAGGCAAGAGCCGGGTGTTGTGAAGCGGATCACCACACGCCGGTTTTTGTTGAAGGTTGAACTTCCCGGGCGTAGGGTCGTCGCCATAAGCCGGTCCGGCACCTCGGACCGGACGCGTACCCGAGGAAGTCACGCATGTCTCTCGTTCTTGACCCCGCTGCCCAGGACCTGCTGTTCCGCGAGGCCCGCACCGCGAACACCTTCACCGACGAGCCGGTGACCGAGGAGCAGGTGCAGGCGATCTACGACCTGGTCAAGTACGGCCCCACCGCCTTCAACCAGAGCCCGCTGCGCATCACCCTGGTCCGCTCGACCGAGGCCCGCGAGCGCCTGGTGCAGCACATGGCCGAGGGCAACCAGCCGAAGACCACCACCGCCCCGCTGGTCGCGATCCTCTCCGCGGACAACGAGTTCCACGAGGAGCTGCCCACCCTGTTCCCGCACTTCCCGCAGGCCAAGGACATGTTCTTCAGCGAGCGTCCGGCCCGTGAGGGCGCCGCCGCGCTGAACGCCGCCCTGCAGGCCGCGTACTTCATCATCGGCGTCCGCGCCGCCGGTCTCGCCGCCGGCCCGATGACCGGCCTCGACTTCGAGGGCGTCCGCAAGGAGTTCCTGGACGACGACCACACCCCGCTGATGGTCGTCAACATCGGCAGGCCGGGCGCCGACGCCTGGTTCCCGCGCTCGCCGCGCCTGGCGTACGAGGACGTCGTCACGACCGTCTGAGCCGCCCCGAGTACGGCAGGAGGCCCCCAGCAGCGTCGCTGGGGGCCTCCTGCGTGTGCCCGTGGGCGGTCACTGCATCTTCAGCGCCGCCGCCATCTTCGTCAGCTGGTCGAAGGAGGCCGTACCTGCCACCACCGTCGTGGAACCGGGGGTGTCCTCCAGGACCAGGGCGTCGTACCGGCCGCCGGTGTAGCGGGTCCAGGTGCGGTCGCCGATCCGCTCGGTCCGCTGCGTCGCCGAGGCACCCTGGCTGGCCTGGTCGATGAAGTCGGAGCGCTTCTGAGTGGACTGCTCGACCTGCACGTACTGACCGTCGGGGTCCTGGAAGCCGAGGTGCCAGCGGTCGGACTCCTCGCCCTGGAAGCGCACCGAGGTCGCCTTCCACGCCTTGGGCAGACCGTCCGGAGCGGCCACCGGGTAGCTCGCCGCGCGGCGCGCCGTGAGCAGCTCGACCGAGTAGTCGACTCGTTTGAGGTCGGGAGCGTGATCATTGTGCGGGACGAAGAGATAGATGACCGCCGCCGCGACCCCGATGAGGGCCAGGGAGAGGATCATGTCCCGGACCGTCTTCTGCTTACCGTTCGAACCTGCCACGCCCCCTATCGTCGCAGGTGCCCCCAGCGCTCATCCGTGGGGTCCCCTGCTCATTTTGTCTGCCTAACGATAGAGTCGGAGGTACACCCTCATCCGGCCGTCGTCGTATCAGAAAGGTGCGCTCCGATGACCGAGCATCACTCTTTGCCGTCCGAACTGGACGTCCCCTCCGAGGCCCCCGACCGCAACCTCGCCCTGGAACTCGTCCGGGTGACCGAAGCCGCGGCGATGGCCGCGGGCCGCTGGGTCGGGCGAGGCGACAAGAACGGCGCCGACGGTGCCGCGGTCCGCGCCATGCGCACCCTCGTCTCCACCGTGTCGATGAACGGTGTCGTCGTCATCGGCGAGGGCGAGAAGGACGAGGCCCCGATGCTCTTCAACGGAGAGCAGGTGGGCGACGGCACCGGGCCCGAGGTCGACATCGCCGTCGACCCGATCGACGGCACCACCCTGACCGCCAAGGGCATGCCCAACGCGATCGCCGTCCTCGCCGCCACCGAGCGCGGCGCCATGTTCGACCCGTCCGCCGTGTTCTACATGGACAAGCTGGTCACCGGCCCCGAGGCGGCGGACTTCGTCGACATCGACGCGCCCGTGGCCGTGAACATCCGGCGGATCGCCAAGGCGAAGCGTTCCTCGCCGGAGGACGTCACCGTCGTCATCCTCGACCGGCCGCGGCACGAGGGCATCATCAAGGAGGTCCGGGAGGCCGGCGCGCGCATCAAGCTGATCTCCGACGGCGACGTGGCCGGCTCGATCCTTGCGCTGCGCGAGGGCACGGGCATCGACCTGCTGCTCGGCATCGGCGGCACGCCGGAGGGCATCATCTCGGCCTGCGCCGTGAAGTGCCTGGGCGGCACGATCCAGGGCAAGCTGTGGCCGAAGGACGCGGAGGAGCGTGCGCGGGCCATCGACGCCGGGCACGACCTGGACCGGGTGCTCACGACCGAGGACCTGGTCACCGGGGAGAACGTGTTCTTCGTCGCCACCGGCATCACCGACGGTGAGCTGCTGCGCGGAGTGCGGTACCGGTCGGAGACCGCGACCACCGACTCGATCGTGATGCGCTCGAAGTCGGGGACGGTCCGGCGGATCGACTCCGAGCACCGGCTGAGCAAGCTGCGGGCCTACAGCGCGATCGACTTCGACCGGGCCAAGTAGCGCCTGCGCACCCCTGAACGACGACGGGCGCCCTCTGTGCGGAGAGGGCGCCCGTTCTCGTTCCTAGGGCCTGTCCGGCGGATCATGCCGGAATCGCGGGGTCTGGCACGCACTTCTGCGGCGTTGTCGTCGGTTGCCGACGCTCCGCGTCGACGCCCTCCTCCGCCTTGCAGACGCATGCACCAGACCCCGCTCGCCCCCGCTGACGAGGCGCCGTTGCCCGAAGCCGGCCTGATCCGCCGGACAGGCCCTAGCCCGCCCTAGCCCGCTATGCGGTTCGTCGTCCCGCCCTAGCCCGCTATGCGGTTCGTCGTCGCTCGGGCCGCCTTCTTCAGTTCCACCTCGCGCCTGCGGCGCCTCGCCAGGACCACGCGGCGTTCCGCTGCCGTCAGGCCGCCCCAGACGCCGTACGGTTCGGGCTGGAGGAGGGCGTGCTCGCGGCACTCGACCATGACGGGACAGCGGGCGCAGACCCGCTTGGCCGCCTCCTCGCGGGACAGGCGGGCGGCCGTCGGCTCCTTGGAGGGGGCGAAGAACAGGCCGGCCTCGTCGCGCCGGCACACCGCCTCGGTGTGCCAGGGCGCGTCTTGGTCCCTGTCGCGCGCTGGCACCCGCTGGGCCGGAACGGCAGCTACCTGCAGGGACGAATGCGGCGGTTGCAGCACGGTCTACTCCTGACGACGGCTTCGCGAGTGAGCGACGATGCAGCAAGGCCTACCCGCTGTGCGCGCGCCTATGCACTGCGTTTCCAACGGCAGGCGCGCGGCGGCTTGTTCACGCCCCCAGGCGCCTGCCGCGGCCCGGCCGCGACCTTCGGGCCGGCGGCGGATTCGCGAGCGTCAACGGTCCAGGTGTTTGCGCAGCTTCCTGTCGACCTTGTCCTGAACGCGGTCGAGGATGTCCGCCACGCGCTTGCCGCGCCTGGGGCGCGCCTCGACGTTGCCGAGTACGGCCCACCCGTCGACGTAGACCACGGGCGCGTCGGACTCGACCGAATCGAGCGTGTCCACCTCGAAGTTGCCCAGCACGCCGCCGCCCGTGCCGCGCAGCGAGATGTTCTCCGGGACGCGGATCTGGACGTCGCCGAAGACCGAGACGGCCTTGATCACGACCTGCTGGTACTCGAAGATCGCCTCGCTCAGGTCGATCTCCACCGAGCCGAAGACCGCGTACGCGTGCAGCCGGCGTCCGGGGCGCCAGCGGCCCCGGCGCATGGCGGCACTGAAGACGGCCACCACGTTGGCGTCGGCCTCGGCCGGGACGGCACCGGGGGTGGGACGGGGCGGTACCGGCGTGTAGGTGGGGGCCGCGGGCCGCTGGTGGGCGGCCGGGAGGTCGCGGATGAAGACCTCCAGCTCGCCGACCGTCTTGGCGTGCAACACCCCCTCCACGCGCTCGGCGTGCTCGTCGGCGGTCAGCCGGCCCTCGGCCAGGGCCTCGCGGAGGATGTCGGCGACGCGGTCACGGTCGGCGTCCGAGGCGCGCAGTTCGGACACGTGCGGCGCGCTGTCCTGGGGCTGGGCGTGCTTCTGAAGGTCCACGACAGCAGCGTACCGAAACGCGATAGATCGCGACTAGGGGTGGGGAGAACCCCGGGCGTGTCGAACTGAGCCTTACCTCACAGGTTCCGTGTCGGCGGCAGGTTCTACGCTGGTGAGGCCCGCCAGCGTCGGCGGGCGGCCGTCCGTCAGAGTGAGGAATGGGCTGAGATGCCTGAGTTCGCGTACACCGATCTGCTCCCCCAGGGCGAGGACACCACCCCGTACCGGCTGGTGACCTCGGAGGGCGTGTCCACCGTCGAGGGGCCGGACGGGCGGACCTTCCTCAAGGTGGAGCCGGAGGCGCTGCGCAAGCTGGCCGAGGAGGCCATCCACGACATCCAGCATTATCTGCGCCCGGCCCACCTCGCCCAGCTGCGCCGCATCATCGACGACCCGGAGGCGTCGGGCAACGACAAGTTCGTCGCCCTCGACCTGCTGAAGAACGCCAACATCGCGGCGGCCGGTGTGCTGCCCATGTGCCAGGACACCGGCACGGCGATCGTCATGGGCAAGCGCGGCCAGAACGTCCTCACCGAAGGTGAGGACGACAAGCACCTGTCGCACGGCATCTACGACGCCTACACCAAGCTGAACCTGCGCTACTCGCAGATGGCTCCGCTCACCATGTGGGAGGAGAAGAACACCGGCTCCAACCTGCCGGCCCAGGTGGAGCTGTACGCGACCGACGGCGGCGCCTACAAGTTCCTCTTCATGGCGAAGGGCGGCGGCTCGGCCAACAAGTCCTTCCTGTACCAGGAGACGAAGGCCGTTCTGAACGAGGCCTCCATGATGAAGTTCCTGGAGGAGAAGATCCGTTCGCTCGGCACGGCCGCCTGCCCGCCGTACCACCTGGCGATCGTGGTCGGCGGTACGTCCGCCGAGTACGCGCTGAAGACCGCGAAGTACGCCTCCGCCCACTACCTGGACGAGATCCCGGCGGAGGGCTCGGAGCTGGGCCACGGCTTCCGTGACAAGGACCTCGAGCAGAAGGTCTTCGAGCTGACGCAGAAGATCGGCATCGGCGCGCAGTTCGGCGGCAAGTACTTCTGCCACGACGTGCGCGTGGTCCGGCTGCCGCGGCACGGTGCCTCCTGCCCGGTGGCCATCGCGGTCTCCTGCTCCGCCGACCGCCAGGCCGTCGCGAAGATCACGGCGGAGGGCGTCTTCCTGGAGCAGCTGGAGAAGGACCCGGCGCGCTTCCTGCCGGAGACGACCGACGAGCATCTCGACGAGTCGTCCGACGTCGTCACGATCGACCTCAACCAGCCGATGGAGACGATCCTCGCCGAGCTGACGAAGTACCCGGTCAAGACCCGTCTGTCGCTGACCGGCCCGCTGGTCGTGGCCCGCGACATCGCCCACGCCAAGATCAAGGAGCGCCTGGACGCGGGCGAGGAGATGCCGCAGTACCTGAAGGACCACCCGGTGTACTACGCGGGCCCGGCGAAGACCCCCGAGGGGTACGCCTCCGGTTCCTTCGGCCCGACGACGGCCGGCCGTATGGACTCCTACGTGGAGCAGTTCCAGGCGGCCGGCGGCTCCAAGGTCATGCTCGCCAAGGGCAACCGCAGCAAGCAGGTCACCGACGCGTGCGACGCCCACGGCGGCTTCTACCTCGGCTCCATCGGCGGCCCCGCCGCCCGCCTCGCCCAGGACTGCATCAAGAAGGTCGAGGTCCTCGAGTACGAGGAGCTGGGCATGGAGGCCGTCTGGAAGATCGAGGTCGAGGACTTCCCGGCGTTCATCGTCGTGGACGACAAGGGCAACGACTTCTTCACCGAGCCGGCGCCCGCGCCCACGTTCACGTCGATTCCGGTGCGGGGCCCTGGCCTGGCGTAGTGCCATCGGTGCGGCGGGGACGGATCTCGCCCCCGCCGCCCCCTACCCATCCCATCCCAGGGGCTCCGCCCCAGACCCCGTTCGGCCTGAACGGCCTCGTCCTCAAACGCCGGACGGGCTGAAGGGTGCCGTCGGACGAACAAGTCGAACGACTTCTTCCAGGACCCGGCCCCGCAGCCGACGTTCACGAGCATTCCGGTCCGGGGTCCCGGCCTGGTGTAGTGCGTTGCGCGCCAGGGGGCTCGGCCCCTTGGCGCCCGGGCGGCCCAAGCGGCGGAACAACATCACCGCGCGGGCCGCTATACCGGGCATGAGCGAATACCGCATCGAGCACGACTCCATGGGCGAGGTCCGCGTCCCCGTCCACGCCAAGTGGCGGGCGCAGACCCAGCGTGCCGTCGAGAACTTCCCCGTGTCCGGGCAGCGGATCGAGCGGGCGCACATCGAGGCGCTGGCCCGGATCAAGGCGGCCGCGGCGAAGGTGAACGCCGAGCTGGGAGTGCTGGACAAGGAGGTCGCGGAGGCGATCCAGGAGGCGGCAGCGGAGGTCGCCGACGGGAAGTGGGACGAGCACTTTCCCGTCGACGTGTTCCAGACCGGGTCCGGGACCTCGTCCAACATGAACACCAACGAGGTCGTCGCGACCCTGGCGAGCGAGCGGCTCGGCCGGGATGTGCATCCGAACGACCACGTCAACGCCTCGCAGTCGTCCAACGACGTGTTCCCGTCCTCCATCCACATCGCCGCCACCGGCGCCGTCACCCACGACCTGATCCCGGCCCTGGAGCATCTCGCCGACTCCCTCACCCGCAAGTCCGAGGAGTTCGCGGACGTCGTGAAGTCCGGGCGGACGCACCTGATGGACGCGACGCCGGTGACACTGGGGCAGGAGTTCGGCGGGTACGCGGCCCAGGTGCGGTACGGCGTCGAGCGGCTGCGCGCCTCGCTGCCCCGGCTGGCCGAGCTGCCGCTGGGCGGGACGGCCGTGGGCACCGGGATCAACACGCCGCCCGGGTTCTCCGCCGCGGTGATCAGGGAGGTCGCGCGGGCCACCGGGCTGCCGCTCACCGAGGCCCGGGACCACTTCGAGGCGCAGGGCGCCCGGGACGGGATCGTGGAGACCAGCGGGCAGCTGCGGACGATCGCGGTCGGGCTGACGAAGATCGCCAACGACCTGCGCTGGATGGCCTCCGGACCGCGCACCGGCCTCGCCGAGATCCGGCTGCCCGACCTCCAGCCGGGCTCCTCGATCATGCCGGGCAAGGTCAACCCGGTGATCCCCGAGGCCGTGCTGATGGTGGCGGCCCAGGTGATCGGCAACGACGCGACCATCGCCACCGCCGGCGCCTCCGGGAACTTCGAGCTGAACGTGATGCTCCCGGTCATCGCCAAGAACGTGCTGGAGTCGATCCGGCTGCTCGCGAACGTCTCGCGGCTGCTGGCCGACCGCACGGTCGACGGCATCGAAGCCGACCGGGACCGGGCCCGCGAGTACGCCGAGTCGTCGCCCTCCGTGGTGACACCGCTGAACAAGTACATCGGGTACGAGGAGGCCGCGAAGGTCGCCAAGAGGTCCCTGGCCGAGCGGAAGACGATCCGGGAGGTCGTCCTGGAGGGCGGGTACGTGGAGCGCGGTCTGCTCACCCTGGACCAGCTGGACGAGGCGCTGGATGTCCTGCGGATGACGCACCCGTAACAAGAGGCGCCGCCGCGTTGAACCGTGACGTCCGCCGCAGCGTCGTATGCATGCGGCACCTAATATCTGCGCATGACGGACGACGGAGCGGTGAGACGAGTGGCAGCCGGACCTGCGACCCACTGGACCCCCGGGACCCAGGTCCTGTGGCGGTACCGGGAGAACGCCGGCCGGCACTTCCACATCGCGCGGCCCGTCACCGTCGCCCGGGACGACGCGGAACTGCTCGCGGTGTGGCTGGCGCCGGGCACCGAGTGCGTGAAGCCGGTGCTGGCCGACGGCACTCCCGTGCACGAGGAGCCGCTGGAGACCCGCTACACCAAGCCGCGCACGGTGCAGCGGGACCGGTGGTTCGGCACGGGCGTGCTGAAGCTGGCCCGGCCCGGCGAGCCCTGGTCGGTGTGGCTGTTCTGGGAGCCGGGCTGGCGGTTCAAGAACTGGTACGTCAATCTTGAGCAGCCGCTGGCCCGTTGGGAGGGCGGTGTGGACTCCGAGGACTACTTCCTGGACATCTCGGTGCACCCCGACCGCAGGTGGCACTGGCGGGACGAGGACGAGTTCGCGCAGGCTCTTCGGGACGGCCTGATGGACGCGGCGACCGCCGAGCGGGTGCGGGCGGCCGGGCGGGCCGCGGTGGCGGCGATCGGCGCCTGGGGCCCGCCGTTCTCGGACGGCTGGCAGCACTGGCGCCCGGACCCGTCCTGGGCGGTACCGTCACTCCCCGAGGACTGGGACCGTACGCCCGCGCACGTGTCCTCATGAGACCCTTGATGCGCCCCCGGTCCACAACCGTAGGATCGTCCTCCGCAAGGGGGCGCTACAGCAACTACCGGAACATGCGCCGGGCTTGACCGAACGTCACCGAGGGGCGGCTGGACGTGAGCGAGGGGTACGAGGGCAACACCACCGCTGGCCGGGCAGGATTCGCGGCCGGCACAGGAACAACCTCTGACCACGCGGGAATTCCGTTCCTGGGGCACGTAATCCGGGTATCGGGATTTCGGCGGGACCATCTGCGCGCCCGGCGCGCAGCCCCGGACGGATGGATTCGACACGCGTGACGGAGCAGCCCACCTCCTCCTACGAGCGCCCCCAGCCGGGCGCCGACCCCGCGGAGGGCCGCGGGGGGCTCCTGCGTGCCCCGAAGCCGCTGGGCAGTTCGGCCTTACCGGCACAGGCCCGGGCGGACGGACCGCCCTCCGGCCCGGGGACGAGCACGCCCTGCGGCAAGGGGAACAAGGGGAAGGAGCCCCCAGTCAACGGCCCGGAGCACTCCCAGCCTGCCACCGCCGATCAGGACACGCACCGGCCGCGTCCCGCGCCTGAGGCCATTCCGCCGCAGCCGGGCACCGAGCAGGAGCGGGTGCCGGGCGGCCCGGAGCGCCGTACCGGGCGGGGACTGCCGCCGGGGCGGCCGATGCCGATGCGGCGCGACGGCGACCGGCTCAGGTTCGTGGGCGCGGCGACCCGGCGGATCGCCCGCGGCATCGATCTGGACGAGATCGTGATGGGGCTGTGCCGGGCCACCGTGCCGACGTTCTCGGACGCGATCCTGGTCTATCTGCGTGATCCGCTGCCGGTCGGCGACGAGCGGCCCACCGGCCCGGTGGTGCTGCGGCTGCGCCGGACCGACCGCATACCGGACGAGCGGGACACCGAGGGCCTGCTGCTCCCGCCGTTCCCGGAGCCCGAGCCGGAGCCGTCGGCGCTCGCGGAGCTGTCGTCGCTGACGACCGAGCTGTGCGAGGTACGCCCCGGCGGCGCCCTAAACGAGGTGCTGCGTGGCGTGCGGCCGGTGTTCGCCGACGCACCCGCGGCCCGGGCCGCCCTGCCCGAGCTGCTCGGCGAGGGCGGCGAGGCGGTCGTACCGGGCGGGCAGCACGCGATCCTCGCGCCGCTGCGCGGACGCCGCCGGGTGATCGGCGCGGCCCTGTTCCTGCGCCGCCCGGAGCGCCTCGCGTTCGAGGCGGACGACCTGCTGGTGGCCGCCCAGCTCGCCACGCACAGCGCGCTCGGCATCGACAAGGCGGTGCTGTACGGCCGGGAGGCCTACATCGCCGACGAACTGCAGCGCACCATGCTGCCCGAGACCCTGCCCCGCCCGACCGGCGTGCGGCTGGCCTCGCGCTATCTGCCTGCGGCGGAGACCGCGCGGGTGGGCGGCGACTGGTACGACGCGATCCCACTGCCCGGCAGCCGGGTGGCGCTGGTGGTCGGTGACGTCATGGGGCACTCCATGACCTCGGCCGCGATCATGGGCCAGCTGCGCACGACGGCGCAGACGCTGGCCGGGCTCGACCTGCCCCCGCAGGAGGTGCTGCACCACCTGGACGAGCAGGCGCAGCGCCTGGGCACTGACCGCATGGCGACCTGTCTGTACGCCGTCTACGACCCGGTCACGCACCGCATCACCATCGCCAACGCCGGCCATCCGCCGCCCGTTCTGCTGCACCTGGGCGGTCACGCGGAGGTGCTGCGGGTGCCGCCGGGCGCGCCGATCGGCGTCGGCGGGGTGGACTTCGAGGCGGTCGAGCTGGACGCGCCGGCCGGGGCCACGCTGCTGCTGTACACCGACGGCCTGGTGGAGTCCCGGCTGCGGGACGTGTGGACCGGCATAGAGCAACTGCGTGAACGGCTCGCCGCGACCGCCCAGTTGACAGGACCGGACCATCCGCCGCCGCTGGAGGCGTTGTGTGACGAGGTCCTGGACATGCTCGGGCCGGGCGACCGGGACGACGACATCGCGCTGCTCGCGGCCCGCTTCGACGGGATCGCCCCGAGCGATGTGGCGTACTGGACCCTGGAGCCGGAGGAGACGGCCCCCGGCCAGGCCCGCCGGCTGGCCCGGCGCGCGCTGGCCCGCTGGGACCTGGAGGAGCTGACGGATTCGGTGGAGCTGCTGGTCAGCGAGGTGGTCACGAACGCCGTGCGGTACGCCTCCCGGCCCGTCACGCTCCGGCTGCTGCGCACGGACGTGCTGCGCTGCGAGGTCGGCGACGACGTGCCCCAGCTGCCGCGCCTCAGACAGGCCCGGGCCACGGACGAGGGCGGCCGCGGGCTGTACCTGGTCAACCGGCTGGCCCGGCGGTGGGGCGCGACCCGGCTGAGCACCGGCAAGGTGGTCTGGTTCGAGCTGCACCGGGCCTGAGCACGGCGAAGGGCGCCCGGGGAGGAGATCCCCGGGCGCCCTTGTCGTGTGTGCCGCCTACTGGCCGAAGCCCAGGCTGCCGTCCGGATTGAGCGGATCGTCCGAGGGACCGCCCGTCGGTTGCCCGGTGGTCGGGGTGCCGGTGGTCGGGGTCTGGCTGGGTGTTTGCGACGGCGTCTGGCTCGGCGTCTGCGACGGCGTCCTGGACGGGGTCGAGGACGTCGGCGGCTCGCTGCTCGGCGTGTTCGACGGCGTCCGGGACGGGGTCTGGGTCCACGACGGGGTGTCCGTCGGTGCGACGGCGGCGCCCTGGGTGGTGTTCAGGTCGAACTTGGCCCTGTCCGTGACGCCGAAGGTGTACGCGGCCCAGATCTCCGCCGGGTAGGTGCCGCCGTTGACGCGGCCGGGGGGCGGGAGCAGACCGGTGGCGCCCACCATCGACACATGGGCCTTCTTCTTCATGTCCTCGCCGAACAGGCCGACGGAAGTGACCAGGTCGGGTGTGTAGCCGGTGAACCAGGCGGACTTGTTCTCGTCCGACGTACCGGTCTTTCCGGCCACCTGCTGGCCGCTGCGCAGCGGGTTGTTCGCCACGTTCTTCCTGGCCGTACCGTCGTCGACCACGCCGGTCAGCACGGAGGTCACCGTGTCCGCGGCCGTGCGGCTGATCACCTGGCTGCCGATCGGGTTCGACATCTTGACCTGGTGGTCCTTCTGTTCGGCCGTCTTCACGATGGACGGTGTGACCTTGTAGCCGTGGTTGTCGAGGGTGGCGTAGATCCCGGCCATCTCCAGCGGGCTGGCCCCCATCGAGCCGAGCGTCTGGGCGGGCACCGCCTGCATGCCCTCGGTGTCCATGCCGAGTTCCTTGGCCGTGTCCATGACCTTGGACATGCCGACGTCGATGCCCATCTGGGCGAAGACCGAGTTGACGGACTGGTTCATCGCCTTCTGGACGGTGATGGGTCCGTAGTTGACGTGGTCCTCGTTCGGCGGGCCGAAGCCGACCTTGCTGCCCTGGTCGACGGCCTGGCGGCCGCTGGTGCCGTCGTAGACCGTGTTGGCGTTGATCGGCTTGCCGTCCTGCGTCGTGGCGTCGTGCTCCAGCGCGGCGGCGAGGATGACCGGCTTGAACGTCGAGGCGGGCTGGTAGTCGCGGCGCGTGGCGTTGTTGTAGTAGTGCTTGAAGTAATCCTGACCGCCGTACATGGCGACGATCTTGCCCGTATTGGGGTCCACGGACACGGCGCCGGCCTGGATGTGGTCGTCGACCTTGCGCTTCTTCGGGTTCAGCTTGCTGGTCAGCTGCGTCTTGACCGCCTTCTCCAGCGCGGCCTGCTTCTTCTTGTCGATGTTCAGGGTGATGGTCCAGCCGCGGTCCACCACCTGGGCCTCCGCGTCGGAGCGCTTGATGCCCTCCGTCGCCATCAGGCGCTCCACCAACTGCTGGTTGGCGAGCTGGACCAGGTAGCCCTTCTGCCCCTCTTCGCCGGGCATTCCCTTGGGGTCCTCGGGGATGATGTCCGTGAACTTCATCGTCTGCCGCTTGGCGGGGTCGAGCCACTTCTGCTTGACCATGTTGTCCAGGACGTAGTTCCAGCGTTGCTGGACCAGCTTCTTGCCCACGGGGCCCGCGACCGCCCAGTCGTACTGGCTGGGTGCCTGGAGCAGCGAGGCGAGGTAGGCACCCTGCTCGACGTCGAGTTTGCTCGCGTCGGTGCCGTAGTAGGCCTGGGCCGCGGCCTGGATGCCGTAGGCGTTGCGGCCGTAGTAGCTGGTGTTGATGTAGCCCGCGAGGATGTCGTCCTTGGACAGCCGGCGGTCCACCTTCAGGGAGATGACCATCTCCTTGAGCTTGCGGGTGACGGTCTGGTCCTGGTTGAGGTAGTAGTTCTTGACGTACTGCTGGGTGATCGTCGAGCCGCCCTGGGTGCCCCGGCCGGTCACCGTGTTGAACAGGCCTCGGGTCAGGCCCTTCACGTCGATTCCGGAGTCGTGGTAGAAGCTCTTGTTCTCCGCCGCGACGAACGTGTGCTGGACGCCCTTGGGCACCTTGCTCAAGTCCACCATCTCGCGGTTGACCCTACCGACGCGGGCGAGGACCGTGCCGTCGCTGTACTTGTAGACGTTGCTCTGCTTCGAGGCGAGGGGGTTGCCCTCCGGGACGTCGACGTACATGTACAGCGCGATGAAGCCGCCGATACCCAGCAGGCACACGCCGAGGAACGTGCCGAGCATCTTCTTCCAGGTGAAGAGGCGGCGTATTCGGCCCTTGGGGGGCTTGGCCGGCTTGGCGGACCTGGAGGCCCTGCCGCCGGGCGCCGTCGCGGGGCCCGTCGGCGTGGTGCCGGTCGTGGGGCCCGTCGGCGTGGTGCCGGTCGCGGGCTGCGAGCGGTGGCGCTTGGGCGCCGCGCGGCGGCCACCGCGCTGTCGCGCTCGTCTCTCTTCCGCTCGTCCCATGGCTCGCTACGCTCCGCTTCCTCTTGGGGTCAGCTCCGAAAGCTAACACCCGTCTATATGACAAAGGGCGTCCGATCCGCTCTTTTACGGACGTGACAATCAGCACCCGCCCCAAGGGAACCGACGGATATCACCGGCACAGGGTTGCCTCTCGGCTAAATGTGTTATCACTTAGCTATTACGAAGCTAGGCATCATCGGAACGGGGGACCCCTCCGTGTCCGCACACGACGTGTCCGCGACCGCCGACGTACCCGAGATGCCCGCACCACGCGTGCGGGAGTTCCAGGCACCCAGCATCGGCGGCGGGCTCGCCCTGCTCCTCGGCCTGCTCGGGCTCGCCGCCGCCGTCGCCCTGCTCGCCGCCGCCTCGGCGGTCTCCGCCGCGGGCGCCAAGGGCGGGCTCATCGCCGGCGGCGTCCTCGTCTTCCTCGCCGCGATCATCGCGATGCGCGGCCTGAACACGGTCGCCCCCGGCGAGGCCCGGGTCGTGCAGCTCTTCGGCCGGTACCGGGGCACGATCCGGCAGGACGGCCTGCGCTGGGTGAACCCCTTCACCTCGCGGACCCGGATCTCCACCCGGGTGCGCAACCACGAGACCGCCGTCCTCAAGGTCAACGACGCCTACGGCAACCCGATCGAACTGGCCTCGGTCGTGGTCTGGAAGGTCCAGGACACCGCCCAGGCGGTGTTCGAGGTGGACGACTACGCCGAGTTCGTCGCCACGCAGACCGAGACGGCCGTCCGGCACATCGCCATCGAGTACCCGTACGACGCCCACGAGGAGGACGGCCTCTCGCTGCGCGGCAACGCCGAGGAGATCACCGAACGGCTGGCCGTCGAGCTGCAGGCCCGCGCGGAGTCGGCCGGAGTGCGGATCATCGAGTCGCGCTTCACGCATCTCGCGTACTCTCCCGAGATCGCCTCGGCGATGCTCCAGCGCCAGCAGGCGGGCGCGGTCGTGGCGGCCCGGCGGCAGATCGTGGACGGCGCGGTCGGCATGGTGGAGGCGGCGCTCGCCCGGATCACGATGGGGGCACCTCCCACGCCCTTCAGGCAGTGAGGGAGGGACATCGTGGAACTGGACGATGAGCGGATGGCGGCGATGGTGCCCAACCTGATGGTGATGCTGTGCGGGGACCGTGCCCCGCAGCCCGCCCTCAACACCGGGACCCTCTACCAGTGACGGCTCCCCCGGGGGATTCAGCCCCTCAGCGTCGGCCTCGGCAGCGCAAGCAGGTGCTGCTGAGGCTGGACCCGTCGGTGTACGAGGCGCTGGCCCGGTGGGCCGGGGAGGATCTGCGGTCGGCCAACGCGCAGATCGAGTTCCTTCTGCGGAAGGCACTGGCCGATGCCGGGCGGCTCCCGAAGGACACGGGACCGCTGCCGCGCAGGGGCAGGCCCCCTGTATCGGAACCGTGACAATCGCCCCCCACCTGCACCTCCGTACCCCCCGCCATGATCTACACACGCCGCGTATACATGCCGCGTATACACCGTGTGTAGAGTGCTCGCATGTCCATCGGTCACACCCTCCTAGGACTCCTGGAGTCCGGCCCCCGCCACGGCTACGACCTGAAGCGGGCCTTTGACGAGAAGTTCGGTCACGACCGGCCGCTGCACTACGGCCAGGTCTACTCGACGATGTCCCGGCTGCTGAAGAACGGGCTCGTGGAAGTCGACGGGATCGAGGCGGGCGGCGGACCCGAGCGCAAGCGGTACGCCATCACGGGCGCCGGCATCACCGACGTCGAGCGGTGGCTCGCGACCCCGGAGAAGCCGGAGGAGTACCTCCAGTCGACCCTCTACACCAAGGTCGTGCTGGCGCTGCTGACCCACCGGAACGCTGCCGACATCCTCGACACCCAGCGCTCCGAGCACCTGCGCAGCATGCGGATCCTGACCGACCGCAAGCGCCGCGGCGACCTCGCGGACCAGCTGATCTGCGACCACGCCCTGTTCCACCTGGAGGCCGACCTGCGCTGGCTGGAACTGACCGCCGCGCGGCTCGACAAGCTCCGTGCGGAGGTGGCCGCATGACCAGCGCTCCCCCTCCCCCGGGCACCCTGCTCGCCGCCGAGAACCTGCGCAAGGCCTACGGCCCGACGCTCGCGCTCGACGGCGCCGAGTTCTCCATCCACCCCGGCGAGGTCGTCGCCGTCATGGGCCCCTCCGGGTCCGGCAAGTCGACGCTGCTGCACTGCCTGGCCGGGATCGTGCCGCCCGACTCGGGCTCGATCACCTACGCCGGGCGCGAGCTGGCCACCATGAGCGACGCCCAGCGCAGTGCGCTCCGGCGCAGCGAGTTCGGGTTCGTCTTCCAGTTCGGTCAGCTCGTCCCCGAGCTGACCTGTGTGGAGAACGTGGCGCTGCCGCTCAGGCTGAACGGCACCTCCCGCAAGGAGGCCGAGCGGGCGGCGCTGGGCTGGATGGAGCGCCTGGAGGTCGACGACCTCAAGGGCAAGCGGCCCGGCGAGGTCTCCGGCGGCCAGGGGCAGCGGGTCGCGGTGGCGCGGGCCCTGGTGACCGGGCCCCGGGTGCTGTTCGCCGACGAGCCGACCGGGGCGCTGGACTCCCTCAACGGCGAGCGCGTGATGGAGCTGCTGACCGACGCGGCCCGTTCGACCAACGCGGCCGTCGTCCTCGTCACGCACGAGGCCCGGGTGGCCGCCTACTCCGATCGCGAGATCGTCGTACGCGACGGCAAGTCCCGGGACATGGAGCGCGTCATATGAGCCTTCGGCAGTATTCGAGGGATCTGGCCATGGGGGCCCGGTTCGCCTTCACCGGCGGGCGCGAGGGCTGGGTCCGGGTGCTGCTGACGGCGGTCGGTGTCGGACTCGGGGTCGCGCTGCTGCTGCTGACGACCGCCCTGCCGAGCGCTCTGGCGGTACGGCACCAGCGCGACGAGGCCCGCCTGGACTACACCTACGACCAGAAGCACCGGCCGAAGGCCGCCGACACCCTGGTGATCTCGGACGCCAACTCGTCGTACCACGGCTCCGACGTCCGTGGCCGCCTGGTGGAGCCCGAGGGGCCGCGTGCGCCGCTCGCGCCGGGCCTGTCCGCGTATCCGGCGGCGGGCGACATGGTGGTCTCCCCGGCGCTGAAGCATCTGCTCGACTCCCAGGACGGGAAGCTGCTGCGCGAGCGGTTGCCGTACCGCGTGGTCGGGACCATCGGCGAGAGCGGGCTCATCGGCTCGCACGAACTCGCCTACTACGCCGGCGTGAAGAACCTGGCGCCGCGTATCAACGGCTGGCAGACCGCCCGGATCACCGAGTTCGGCAGACCGGGCCCGGCCTCGGAGGACAGGACGGACCCCGTACTGATCCTGCTGGTCATGGTCGTGTTCGTGGTGCTGCTGATGCCGGTCGCCGTGTTCATCGCCGCGGCCGTACGGTTCGGCGGCGAGCGGCGCGACCGCAGGCTGGCCGCACTGCGGCTGGTCGGCTCCGACAGCCGGATGACCCGGCGGATCGCGGCGGGCGAGGCGCTCGCGGGGTCCGTGGTCGGGCTGGTCTTCGGCACGGTCTTCTTTCTCCTCGGCCGTGAGCTCGCGGGCTCGGTCGAGATCCTTGGCATCAGCGTGTTCCCCAGCTATCTCAACCCCACGCCCGCGCTGGCCGTACTGGTCGCCGTCACCGTCCCGGCGGCAGCGGTGCTGGTCACCCTGTTCGCACTGCGCGGCGTGGTCATCGAACCGCTGGGCGTGGTCCGCACGGCCAGGCCCCCGCGGCGCCGGCTGTGGTGGCGGCTGCTGATGCCGCTGGGCGGACTGGCGATGCTCGCCCCGATGATCGGCCAGGGCCGCAGCGGCGGGGAATTCAACCAGTACCTGGTGATCGGCGGCGTCATGCTGCTGCTCGTCGGTGTGACCGCGCTGCTGCCGTGGGTCGTCGAGGCCGTGGTCGCCCGGCTCGGATCGGGCGGTGTGGCCTGGCAACTGGCGGTACGACGGCTGCAATTGAGCAGCGGTTCGGCAGCCCGCATGGTGAACGGCATCGCGGTCGCGGTGGCCGGGGCCATCGCCCTGCAGATGCTGTTCGCGGGCGTCCAGGGCGACTACACCAAGGCCACCGGCAGGGACGCCGACCGGACCCAGATGCAGGTCCAGCTGCCACGGGGCGACCACCTCACCTCGGCCGCCGAGAAGTTCTCCGCCACCAAGGGCGTACGGAAGGCCACCGCGCTGGGCGGCCTCGACGTGGGCGACCGGAGCTGGAACACCGAGGAAGGGCCCACCACCTCGACGAGCGTGACCATCGGCGACTGCGCCGCGTTGCGCGAGGTGGCGCAGCTGCCGTCCTGCCACGACGGGGACGTCTTCGTGGCAAGGGGCGGGGACAAGGACATGGACGCCGACACGGCGAAGCTCGCCAAGCCGGGCCGCAAGCTCCACTTCGACACGGGCAACGGCTTCTACCGGGGCCGGGACTTCGTCTGGCCCGTGCCGAGCGGCCTGAAGCAGGCCCGTGCGATCGACGGCCCGAACCAGAACGCGAACAGCGGTCTGCTGCTGACACCCGCCGCCGTGCCCGACCGGGTGGCCCCGGTCGTCAGCGGTCAGGTGTACCTGTCGCTCGACGAGTCGGTGCCGGACGTCCACGAGTACGTCCGCAACACGGCGGCCCAGGTCGACCCGCTGGCGGACACGATCGTGTGGGCGTCCACCGAGGAGTCGAACAAGTTCACCTCCATCCGGACCGGCCTGCTCGTCGGTGCCACCTGTGTACTGGCGCTCATCGGCGCGAGCCTGCTGGTCTCCCAGCTGGAGCAGCTGCGCGAGCGCAGGAAACTGCTGTCGTCGCTGGTCGCCTTCGGCACCCGGCGCCGCACCCTGAGCCTGTCGGTGCTGTGGCAGACGGCGATCCCGATCGCGCTCGGCCTGCTGCTGGCCTCGGTCGTGGGGCTGACGCTGGGCGCGGTGCTGCTGAAGATGGTGGGCGCGACGATGGGCATCGACTGGCCGAGCGTGCTGACGATGACCGGTATCGGCGCGGGGGTCGTTCTCACGGTCACCCTCCTCAGCCTGCCCCCGCTGCTCCGGCTGATGCGCCCGGAGGGCCTGCGGACGGAGTAGCGGGGGCTTACGAGGACGACGAGGAGGAGGGGACATCGACGTCACCGACGAGCCCTCCAGGTAGCCCACGGCGCACCGAACAGCGAACCCGGTGCATGGGCCCTTCCGTCAGGAGGGGCCCATGTCCGGTTCTTCACAGGCTGTGCTCGCGCACCACCCTGCGCGCCTGGGCGAACAGCATGCCGACGTTCACCGACTTACGGCAGACGACGACCGCGACGACGTCCTGCTGCTCGTTCATCCGCACGAACAGGTGGGTGAGGTTCTCGCTGTTGACGAGGATCTCCTGGAAGAAGTGGGTGTCGTCGGTGACCCCGCGGCGCTCCTTGAAGATGTCCTCGATCATCACGACCGTACGTCCCTGGAACAGGTCGAGGGTGGCCCCGGCCAGCAGGTCCAGGACCTCGGGCGGGTGATTGTCCACGGTCTCGTACGACAGCAGCATGCCGGTGGACATGTCGACCACGCCGGTCGCGACGCAGTCGGGTGCATTCGAACGCAGTGACTTGACCAGGCTCATCACCTGGTCGGAGAAACCGGGGGTCATACGCTTCGTCGCCATCCCTTCACACTCCTTCAGTGGTCTTCTCGGTGAGGATCGAGCCGATGCGGTCGAGGGCCGGCCGGGTCGCCCGGTGCAGGCTCTCCAGGTCGAGTCCCTCGTCGCCGAGCACGACCATCAACGCCGTGTCGCCGACGGCGTAGAACGCGGCACAGCCGTGGCTGCCGTAGGCCACCGTCTGCCGCAGCGCTCCGCGGGCGGTGGCCTGGGTGGTGCGGCGGGCGAGGCCGAGGCCGGCCGCGGCGAGGGCGGCGAGCCCCTCCGGGTCTATCGACTCGGCGGTGTCGGCCGCGATGAGCAGTCCGTCGGCGGCCGCGACGGCGGTGTCGGTAATGCCGGTCACCTGTTCCCGCAGCCCCCGCATCTCCAGCGCCAGCGCTTCGCGATTCATCTGATGGAACTCCCTCTTTCTCTGTTCTGATTCAGCCGTTGCGGCGGGCCGTCCGTCCCTCTCACTCGGCGGTTCCGTGCCGCAACCGGAAGAACCCCTTCCAGCTCGTCCCGTGCCTGAGTGGGGCGAGGACGTCGGTGATGCCGCTGGCGCCGGGCTCGCGACGCGGCAGGACGGTGAGCGCGCGGGGCGGCTCGGGCGGCGGTTCGCGGTGCCGTACGGCCCGTACCTCCGGTGGCAGCCGGACCGGGATCTCTGCGGGCGTTCGGGCGCACTCCAGGAACCCCTCGGCGAGCATCCGCGCGACCTCCACGGTGACGGTGTAGACGCCCCGGCCGACGCAGAAAGCCAGGTCACGCGCTGTGCGGCGGCCGTCGGCGTGGGTGAGCAACTCCTGTTGCAGCGCGGTGAGCGGGCGGCCCGTCGGGGTGGCGGGCAGCGGGCGTTCCCGGTCGGGGCTCACCGGGTACGGCAGCGTGGCGAGGGCGGCGAGCTTGCGGGCCGCGTCCTGCACCAGCCGGGCCGGGGTCTCGCCGACGGCGACCGGAGCGTGCGGCTCGGTACCGACGATGCGTTCGCAGCCGTCCACCCGGCCCGCGGTGATGGCGAAGGCGGCGTCCTGGAGCGCCATCACGCACACCACTCTGAGCTGAGCGGCCCCGGCGTAGCCGCGGGCGACCAGCATCGCGGCCGGCCAGCGCGCCCCGCCGGACTCGCTTACCAGCTCGGCCCACCGCTCGGCGTCGATGCGGTCGGTGCGCAACATCAGCACCTCCGGACCCGGGGCACCGGGGCTCTCGGCCGCCACCACGAGTCCGTCCTTCAGGTGAAAGGTGCCGCCGGGCCGGCCGGACACCCGCAGCTCCCCGGTGAACTCCGCGTGCCCGCAAGCCGTGAGGGCGTGCGCCAGCCGGTCGTAGCCGACACGGCCCAGGGCGTCCCGAACGTCCGACATCACTCCCCTTGACTCTTCGCACAGACGCGTGACGCGTCGCACTGAGGGGGTATGTGTATCAGTTCGTAGGCATATTTCGGCCAGGCCTTTCCGACCTGTCCCCAGCTGGCGGAAGTTGGCGGTCGATGCCGTCCAACTCGCTTTGCCGAAAGCTGATTTGAACGTTTCCGGCGCTGGGGCAGCCCAGCTGTCAGGCGTCGCCTGCCCACACCCGCACGGGCAGCAGCCCCAGGGCCTCGCGCAGAGCGGACGCCAGCTCCTCGTACTCCCCGCCGCGGGCGGCTCCGGCCCGCATGGCGAGCGCGACACGGCGGCTCGGGGCGGGATCGGCGAAGGAGCCCGTGAGGAGCTGGCTGCTGCGGGTCGTCTCCAGCTTCAGGGCGGTGCGCGGGAGCAGGGTGCAGCCGAGGCCGCCCGCGACGAGCTGGACCAGGGTGGAGAGCCCGGCGGCCGTGGTGGTGACCGGCGCGCCCTCCCGTCGCCCACCGCCACCCTCGACCGAGGGACTTCGCCCCGCCCCCCTGAATTCCCGCCCGGCCTCCCGGCAGATGTCCAGCGCCTGGTCGCGCAGGCAGTGCCCCTCGTCCAGGAGCAGCAGGTTCAGCTCCTTCAGGTCCTCGCGCGCAATGCCCTCGCGGCCGCCGAGCCGGTGGTCCAGGGGGGTGACGAGCACGAAGTCCTCGTCGAAGAGCGGGAGTTCCACGACTCCGGGAACACCGAGCGGGACGGCCAGCAACAGCAGGTCCAGCCGGCCGGAGTTCAGGCCGTCGATGAGGCTCGCGGTCTGCTCCTCGTGCACCTGGAGGTCGAGGAGCGGGTAGCGGTCGTGGACGAGTCGCAGCACGGTGGGCAGCAGGTACGGCGCGACGGTCGGGATGACCCCGAGCCGCAGCGCGCCGGTGAACGGCGCCCGGACCGCCTCGGCCTCCTCCAGCAGCGCTCCCACCTCCGCGAGCACCGCCTTCGCCCGTACGGCCAGACGCTCGCCGGCGGGCGAGAGCAGCACCTTGCGGGTCGTACGCTCGAGAAGGGTCACACCCAGGGTCTCCTCCAGCGCCGAGACCGCACCCGACAGGGCGGGCTGGCTCATCCCGATGGCGGCCGCCGCGTCCCTGAAGTGCAGATGCTCGGCGACAGCGGCGAAGGCACGCAGCTGGGCGAGGCTCGGTTGCCTTCGCTTGCCGTTACTCATGGTCACTGATAGCCACCTCCGATCAACGCGACCGAGTGTAGCTATTTCCCTAATCAATGCACCCTGTGCCACGATCAACAACGACCAACCCAAACGGGAAACATCCTCAAAAGGGGTGTTTCTTCGCTGCAAGGAGAGCGTGTGCTCACTGTCGGTGACAAGTTCCCCGAGTTCGAACTGGCCGCCTGCGTCTCGCTGGAGAAGGGCGCGGAGTTCGAGACGATCAACCACAAGACCTACGAGGGCAAGTGGAAGATCGTCTTCGCCTGGCCGAAGGACTTCACCTTCGTGTGCCCGACGGAGATCGCCGCGTTCGGCAAGCTGAACGACGAGTTCGCCGACCGTGACGCGCAGGTCCTCGGCTTCTCCGGCGACTCCGAGTTCGTCCACCACGCATGGCGCAAGGACCACGACGACCTGCGCGACCTGCCGTTCCCGATGATGGCCGACTCCAAGCACGAGCTGATGCGCGACCTGGGCATCGAGGGCGAGGACGGCTTCGCCAAGCGTGCCGTCTTCATCGTCGACCAGAACAACGAGATCCAGTTCTCCATGGTGACCGCCGGCTCCGTCGGCCGTAACCCCAAGGAGGTCCTGCGGGTCCTGGACGCCCTGCAGACCGACGAGCTGTGCCCCTGCAACTGGTCCAAGGGCGACGAGACCCTCGACCCGGTCGCGCTGCTGGCCGGTGAGTGACCCATGTCGCTCGACTCGCTGAAGTCCCGCGTCCCGGACTACGCCAAGGACCTGAAGCTCAACCTGGGTTCGGTCATCGGCAACTCCGACCTGCCGGCCCAGCAGCTGTGGGGCACGGTGCTGGCGACCGCCATCGCCTCCCGTTCCCCGATCGTGCTGCGCGAGCTGGAGCCGGAGGCCAAGGCGAACCTGTCGCCGGAGGCGTACACCGCGGCGAAGTCCGCGGCCGCCGTCATGGCGATGAACAACGTCTTCTACCGCACCCGGCACCTGCTGTCCGACCACGAGTACGGCACCCTGCGCGCCGGCCTGCGGATGAACGTCATCGGCAACCCCGGTGTCGAGAAGGTCGACTTCGAGCTGTGGTCGTTCGCGGTCTCCGCGATCAACGGCTGCGGGCTGTGCCTGGACTCGCACGAGCAGGTGCTGCGCAAGGCCGGGGTCGACCGTGAGGTCGTCCAGGAGGCCTTCAAGATCGCCTCTGTGGTGCAGGCGGTCGGCGTCACGCTGGAAGCGGAAGCGGTGCTCGCCGAGTAGTCCGGCCGCGCTTTCCCGGGACCCCGCTCACACTTGGTGGGCGGGGTCTTCCGCTGTCTCCAGGACAGCCTCTGCCGCAGGCTCTCCCTGCGGGGCCTGCCGGCTCTGCACTTCCAGTGAGTGCTGCCGCAGATACCCGACCACCGTGTTCGTCACCGCCACCAGCGGTACGGCCACCACCGCGCCGCCGATACCCGCCACCATGGCGCCGGCGGCCACCGTGAGGACCACGGCGAGCGGGTGGACGCGGACCGCGCGGCCGAGGATGAACGGCTGCAGGACGTGGCCCTCGATCTGCTGGACGGCGAGGACCACGATCAGGGTCATCACGGCCGTGAAGACGCCCTGGGTCACCAGCGCCACGATCACCGCCAGTGCGCCGGAGGCGACCGCGCCGACCAGGGGGATGAAGGAGAACAGGAAGATGAAGACGGCCAGCGGGACGGCCATCGGCACGTCCAGGAAGTAGATGCCCATGCCGATGAAGATGGCGTCGATGAGGGCGACCAGGACCGTGCCCCGGACGTAGGCCGTCAGGGTGCGCCAGGCGCGCGGGCCGGCACCGGCCACACCGGGGCGGGCCGCGGCGGGCACCAGCTTCAGGAACCACTGCCAGATGCGCTCACCGTCGTAGAGCAGGAACAGCGTCGAGAAGAACACCAGCAGGATGCCGGTCAGGGCCTCGACGATGACCTGGACGCCCTCCAGGCCGGCCGACGTTATCTGGTCGGCGTTGGCGCCGATCGCCTCACGGAGGTTCTTGGCGATCTGGTTGATCTGCTTGTCGGTGACGTGGAAGGGGCTCTTCAGCAGCCAGTTGCGCAGGTCGTCGATGCCGCTCTGGATCTGGTTGGAGAGCGTGTCGATGTTCTCCATGACCTGCCAGGTCACGAACCAGCCCATCAGGCCCATGACGACGAAGCCGAGGATGGCGGTCATCGCGGTGGCCGGGCCGCGCGGCACCCCACGACGCCTGAGCCGGGCGACCGTCGGCTGGAGCAGCGCGGTGATCAGCAGCGCGATGACGAAGGCGAAGACCACCAGCTGCACGGCGCTGATGACCCGCATGAGGACCCACACGGTGCCGGCGAGGACCAGCAGGCGCCAGCCGGCCTCGGCCGCGACGCGCACACCCCAGGGCACGGCCTCGGCGGGGTCGGGACGGGGACCGGCCGGTACGGGGGGCCGGGGGGCGGGCGGCGGTACCGGGGCGGCGGGCTGGGCGGGGACGGCCGGTTCGGGTGCGGTCTCCTTCTCCACCTCCGCACGGCGCTCGTCCAGGCGTTCGCTCATCTCGGTCAGCCCGGCGCCGACCCGGCCGAGCCACCCTGGCACTCGCGACATGATCCGTCCTCTTCCCCCGCGTCCCCGGGTGTCCGCCACCACTCCCCCCTGGAGTCGTTCGCGTACGACCGTACAGGGCGACAGCCCCTCCCCCTAGGACGGGGGAGGGGCTGCGCGGGTTGAGCGGGAACGCCGGGGCGGCCTAGTACCAGTGGTTGGCCTGCCAGAACGACCAGGCCTCACAGGGGCTGCCGTAGCGGCTGTTCATGTAGTTGAGGCCCCACTTGATCTGGGTGGCCGGGTTCGTCTGCCAGTCGGAGCCAGCGGACGCGTACTTGCCGGCGGGCAGGGCCTGGAAGAGGCCGTAGGCACCGGAGGAAGCGTTGGTCGCATGGTAGTTCCAGCTGGACTCGTGGTCCACGATGTTGCTGAAGCACTGGAACTGGCCACTCGCCACCATCTGGCGCGCCATCGCCTGGATCTGCGCGACGGAGTAGCTGCTCTGCACGGGGAAGCTGGAGGAGTCACGGGCGGCGTCGCGGCTGGCCGCGGCCTTCGCCTCGATGCGCTCCTTGGCTTCCTTGGCGGCCTTCTCCGCGGCGTCCTTCTTGGCGACCGCGGTCTCGGCGGCGGCCTTACGGGCGGCGGCTTCGGCGTCCTTCTTGGCGCTCGCGTCCGCCGCGATGGCCTGTGCGTCGGCCTGCTGCGTCAGGGACGCGGTCTGCACCTGGGCCTGCTGACCCGCGGGTATGTCCGCGAGGAGCGTGGTGTCGGCAGCCGTCGCCTCAGCGTCGTTGTTGTTCTGCGCGACGCTGCCCGAGGCAACTCCGACGACGCTTCCGACGGCGGTGACCGCGGTGGCCGAGACCACTGCGAATCCCCGGACCGAAATCCGGCTCACACGGTTTCCTTCCAGCATCGCCCGCTTCGGTGACCCTGGCGGACGCAATCGTGCCCCTGGCACTGGCCTCCCAACTGCGGGGTCACGGGAGGCGCGGGCCCGGTGGGCAACTCCCGCGAGGGGAGCGCCGCGTGGTGCTCGGGCGACATACGACGAGTCTATGGAGTTGAAGGTGGTGCTTCTGTGGTGCCGTACCGCTGGGGGTACAGGTGTGTCGTATGCGGGGCCTGACAGGAGTGAGACTCTGCCGTAACCCGACTGCGCGTGGCAATTCTGTGTTGCGTGTGAAAGCTCACATCTCGTTTGCCCCTGGGGATTTCAGGAAACCGCCACACGCGAAGGCGCCGCCCGGCTAGGCTCTTGGCCTTTGCCGGACGGCGCCAACGAACTTCGGGCACACGTCAGATGTGCGTCAGATGTGGCCGTCCTCCAGCATTTCGGTCACAAGTGCTGCAATCTGGGACCTCTCGGAACGCGTCAGCGTGACATGCGCGAAGAGCGGATGCCCCTTCAACTTCTCCACGACGGCGACCACACCGTCGTAGCGCCCCACGCGCAGATTGTCCCGCTGTGCCACGTCATGAGTCAGAACGACCCGGGAGTTCGCACCGATTCGGGACAGAACGGTCAGCAGGACGTTCCGTTCCAGCGACTGCGCCTCGTCGACGATCACGAACGCGTCGTGCAGGGAGCGGCCCCGGATGTGGGTCAGGGGCAGGACCTCCAGCATGCCGCGCGCGGTGACCTCCTCGATGACGTCGCGGCTGGTGACCGCGGAGAGCGTGTCGAAGACGGCCTGCGCCCAGGGGCTCATCTTCTCGGACTCGCTGCCCGGCAGATAGCCCAGCTCCTGCCCGCCGACCGCGTACAGCGGCCGGAAGACCATCACCTTCTGGTGCTGGCGGCGCTCCAGGACCGCCTCCAGGCCCGCGCACAGCGCGAGCGCGGACTTTCCGGTGCCGGCCCGGCCGCCCATCGAGACGATCCCGACGTCCGGGTCGAGCAGCAGGTCGAGCGCGATGCGCTGCTCGGCGCTACGGCCCTTGATACCGAACGCCTCCCGGTCTCCGCGCACCAGGCGGACGTTGCCCTCGGCGGTGATGCGGCCGAGCGCCTTGCCGCGCTCGGACTGGATGGTCAGGCCCGTGTGCACCGGGAGGTCGGTGGCCTCCGGGACGTACACATGACCTTCCTCGAAGAGGATGTCCACCTGCTCGCCGGGGAGGGTCAGTTCGGACATTCCGGTCCAGCCGGAGTTCCCCGTGATGGCGAGTTCGGCGCGGTACTCCTCGGCCAGCAGGCCGACGGAGGACGCCTTGATCCTCAGGGGCAGGTCCTTCGACACGACGGTGACGTCGAAGCCCTCGGCCTGCAGATTGCGGGCCACCGCGAGGATGCGGGAGTCGTTGTCCCCCAGGCGGTAGCCGGTCGGCAGAACGCTGGGGTCCGAGTGGTTGAGCTCGACGCGGACGGTCCCGCCCAGCTCCCCGATCGGGATGGGGGCGTCGAGGCGACCATGCTTCACCCGGTAGTCGTCCAGCAGGCGCAGGGCCTGGCGGGCGAAGTAGCCGAGTTCGGGATGGTGCCGTTTGGCCTCCAGTTCCGTGACCACGACGATGGGGAGCACGACCTCGTGCTCGTCGAAGCGGGTCAGGGCGTTCGGGTCGGCCAGCAGGACGCTGGTGTCGAGAACATACGTGCGCCGGTCTGGCTTATGGCGCTTTGTGCTGGTCACCACGGAAGGACGTACCCCCTCGGATGAGGTCGGGGAGCGACGAAGTGGAAGCCGGGCCGGGAGGGTGGGAGCATTGCGGCCGGTCCCAGGCCCCCACGCAGGGCGGGCCGGACACCGGACCTCCGCGGCTGCTTCCGTGCAGTGACCGCACGGTCGGACTGGTGCAAAGGGCCTCCCGGGCGGACGGCCCCGTGCCGCCCGCTGAGATACGACGCCCGGGGTTCGGGCGTCGACCTGTTTGGCTTATGCCCTCGAACATGCGCCGCCATGCAGAAGCAGCCAACAGCGCGCCGGTGAACTCCTTGTTACTTCCGCCCCAACAGGGATATACGGAACGCCCCGTCGCGTGAGTGGCCGACGGGGCGTCCGGGGGGGCTCAGCCGCCGTAACGGCGGTGGCGTGCGGCGTAGTCGCGCAGCGCACGCAGGAAGTCGACCTTGCGGAAGGCCGGCCAGAAGACCTCGCAGAAGTAGTACTCGGAGTGGGCCGTCTGCCACAGCATGAATCCGGACAACCGCTGTTCGCCGCTGGTGCGGATCACCAGGTCCGGGTAGGGCTGGTCACCGGTGTAGAGGTGACGGCCGATCGTGTCGGTGTCGACGGACTCCGCGAGCTGTTCCAACGACACGCCCCGGTCCTGGGCGTCGAGGAGCATGGAGCGCACGGCGTCGGCGATCTCCTGGCGGCCGCCGTAGCCGATGGCCACGTTGACGACTATGCCGTCGACGTGGGCGGTGGTCTCCTCGGCCTCCTTGAGGGTGTGCTGCATCCCGGCCGGCAGCAGGTCGGGGGTGCCGACATGGTGCACCCGCCAGCGGCCGTCGGCGGCGAGGGTGCGGACGACGTCCTCGATGATGCCGAGCAGAGGACCCAGTTCCTCCTGCGGGCGGTCGAAGTTGTCCGTGGACAGCAGCCACAGGGTGACGACCTCGACGTCGGTCTCGGTGCACCAGCCGAGGAACTCCTCGATCTTCTCGGCGCCGGCCCGGTGGCCGTGGACCGTGGTGGAGCCGGCGGCCTTCGCCCAGCGGCGGTTGCCGTCCATGATGACGCCGATGTGCTTGGGCACCTGAGCGTGGTCCAGGTGGCCTTCCACCCGGCGTGCGTAGAGCCTGACGAGCAGGCTGCGCAGCGTGTCGCGCAGGTTCACAGAGCCCTCCGGGATTGAGCGCGGGTACGGTCACCGCGGGGCCGAGCCTACCCCCGCGGCCGGGTTGATCGGGGCTCGGGGTTTTCGGGCTCGCGTGGTGGAGTTCCCGGATGATCTGGACGAAAAAACGGGCCGGTCCGTGGGGGGGAGACGGACCGGCCCGAGGGGGGGTTTCCACCATAACCCTTCGTAAGGGATGGTGCGTGCATCGGCGCGGTACAACTACTCTCCGAAATCGCCCGGCAACGCCCCGGTGTGCGCGGAATGATGGATTCAGGGCTCTCTCATGGCTGATTCACAGCGGATTCCCAGGGAATCCGGCCCCATACGGAGAGATCAAGAGGGTTTGGGCCGTCTTGGTGACCGGTCGGCGAGTTGTCGGGGGTCCCTCCGACGGGCTACTCGGCCGGCGAACGATGACTTGACGATTCCGCTTCGAGATTCCCGGGGTTTCGCAGCACCGCGCAGCCCCCTCCACTGCGCGGTGCCGCCCGCGCAGCTTTGCCGACGCGAATTACCTTGGTCTGAACCTACGTGACGGCTGGGGCGGATGTGAACCGCTGTCGATAACGATGCGGAAACCCCGCGAAAAAGCTGGGTGAACCGAGCGACGGAATGCGCCCTCTGTCCGGTTCGTCAATGGGTCGGCTTCCGGACGTCGAAGAGATGCCGGGCGCTGTGCGCGACGAACGGCCCCTCCTTCTCGATCCGCTCGTGCAGGGCGCGCAGTCGGGGTGCGTACGCCTCGGCCGTGAAGCCGGGAACCATCCAGACCACCTTGCGCAGGAAGTGCACGACGGCCGCGATGTCATGGAACTCCATCCGCAGCCGCTCCGCCCGCAGGTCCATGACCTCCAGCCCCGCCGACTCCGCATCCTTCCGCTCCCGCTCGGGGTCACGACCGCTGCGCACGGCGTCCGGCTGGGGTCCGAGGAAGTACTCGACCAGCTCGAACACACTGGCGGGCCCTACATGCTGGGCGAAGTACGTACCGCCCGGCCGCAGCACCCTCGCGATCTCCTCCCAGTGCGGCCGCACCGGGTGCCGGCTGAGCACCAGGTCGAAGGCCTCGTCGGCGAACGGAAGCGGCGCGTCGTCCGGCGCGGCGACGACCACGACCCCGCGCGGCCGCAGCAGCGCGGTCGCTCCGGCGACGTTCGGCGGCCACCCCTCCGTGGCCGCGACCAGCACCGGGCGGTCCGGCTCGGCCCGGCCCAGGGCGAAGTCGAGCACCTCCCCGCCCCCGGTCTGGATGTCGAGCGCGGCCCCGGCCCGGGCCAGCCGCTCCCCCGCCGACCGGGCGTATCCCCAGGAGGGCCGCGCCTCGGTGGCCCGCCCCTCGAACCAGGAGAAGTCCCACCCCTCGGTGGGCACGGCGACGCCCTCGGCGACGAGCACTTCGAAGGAGGGGTTCTTCGAGGAGGGGTCCGAAGAGGAGTTCTCTGCCATGAAGGCCATGGTCGCCGGGGGTTGTCGGCGGGTCCTGCTAATTTCCGCGCCCATGACTACCTCTGCCGCCGGCTACACCGCCGGAGAGAAGGACATCTTGCACGCGAGTCTGGACCGGCACCGGGACGCCGTGCTCTGGAAGCTGGACGGACTCGACGAGGAGCAGCTGCGTCGGCCGATGACCCCGACCGGGACGACCCTGCTCGGCCTGGTCAAGCATCTGGCCTCGGTCGAGTACGGCTGGTTCGTGGAGACGTTCGGACGCGAGCCGGAACCCTTCTGGTTCGACCCGTACGAGAGCGAGGACATGACCGTGTCCCCCGACGAGACGACCGAGCAGATCATCGCCTTCTACGGCCGTGCCCGCGCCGCCGCCGACCGCACGATCACCGAGCTGCCCCTGGACGCACCCGGCCGCCCCACCTGGCGGGACCACACCGTCTCCCTGCGCTGGACCCTCGTCCACATGATCGAGGAAACGGCCCGCCACGCCGGCCACATGGACATCCTGCGAGAGCTGATCGACGGGACTACGGGGGACTATCGCCCGGTTGTGGAGGCGGGGAAGGGCTGATCCGGTCGGCGGTGTGGGAGGTGCCCTCGCCGGTGGCGGCTGCCGTAGCCGTCACCGGCGATTCTCAGGGGGCTGTCCGAGGACGAGCATGAGGTGTTCGTCCTCCCCGTGCCGGACCCTGCCGGTGGGTTCGAAGCCGTGTCTCTCCAGGAGGCGGACGGAGGCGGTGTTGCCGGAGAAGGGGTCCGCGTACAGGGGCCGTACCCGCTCCAGCTCCAGGAAGAGGCCGAGGGCCCGGGTGCCGACACCGCGGGCCCAGTACGGCCGCCCGAGCCAGTAGCCGACGAAGCGCCGTCCGTCCTCCGTCCAGGAGACGACGCTCCCGGCGGCCTCGCCGTCGACGGTGACCGTGCGCACGAGGCAGTCCGGATCGCCGAGCACGCGCTCTCGCCAGTGCTTGAGGAAGGCGTCCTTCGGCCGGGGGGTGAACCTCGACCGCCGGACGGCTTCCGGGTCGTGCTCGTACGCATGGAAGAGGAGGAGGTCGTCGTCCGTGACGTCCCTCAGACGCACATCGCTGTGTTCGTCGGTCATGCGTCGCAGTGTGGCAGCCCCCACTGACAACGCCTCCCGGTCTCTCTACGACACCAGGGGCCGGACCTGCTCCGCCACGAAGCGCACGAAGCCCTCCGGGTCGGGTTCGTCCGCCGTCGGCTGCAGGACGACGGTGTCGGCGCCGGCCTCGGCCATCCGCTGCACCGCCTTGGCCACGGCGCCCGCGTCCCCCGCGACACCGAGATCCGGGACCGACTCCAGCCCCTCGGCGACGAGTTCGGTGTGCAGCCGTGCAGAGGCGTCGGGCCCGGTGGCGGCAAGAAGATAGACGACGATCCTGTGCGGTTCGCCGCGCCCCGCCTCCCGCCGCGCCTCGTCGATGATCCGCCGGGCCTGCCGCACCCCGTCCGGCGAGGTGGAGGCGGTGAGCAGGGTGCCGTCCGCCTTGGCTCCGGAGAGGCTGAGCGTTCGGGGTCCGGTCGCGCCGGCGAGCACGTCGAGCGGTCGCACCGGCGGCCAGTCGAGGCCGACGTCGTCCAGCCGCACGTACCGCCCGCTCACGCTGACCCGCTCCCCGCGCAGCAGGGCGCGCAGGGCGTCCAGGTGCTCGCCCAGCAGGGTGAGGGGCGAGGCGGCCCGTGCGCCGACCTGCCCCATCCAGTCCTGCACCCCGTGCCCCACGGTCAGGATGGCCCGGCCCGGGAACATGCGCTCCAGCGAGGCGGCCTCCATGGCGGTGACCGCCACGTTCCGCAGCGGTACGGGCAGCAGCCCGATGCCTACCCGGACCCGCTCGGTCCAGGCAAGTGCGGCGGCAGCCGTGGACACCCCGCCCTCCAGGAAACAGTCCTCCCACAGCCAGAGTTCCTCGAGCCCTGTGTCATCCGCGATCCGGGCCACCTCGCGAAGCCGCTCGGGAGGAAGTTGGGGTCGGAACACCATGCCTAGTCCAGTCATGAATCCTTCCTATCCACCGACCGGGACGGCCACAACTCCATTACCGGCGGGGCGGATCAGTGGCGGCGGTGGCGGGTACGGTCGGCTCGTACGCGCGCGGCAGAGTGCCGCGCGCCGCGCGACGTGGCGGGCGGAGGTGGCGGCGGGCATGCGGTGGCGGTGGCGGGACGGCCGGGGGAAGCTGGTCGTGCGGCGGGCGGACGGGACGTCGGACCCGCTGCCCCTGGAGATCGCGACCTCGTATCGCGCCCGGACGGAAGGGCTGCTGGGGCGTGACTCGGTCGACGGGCTGATGCTGTTGTCGCCGGCGAGCGGGGTGCACACCTTCCGCATGCGGATACCGATCGACGTCGCCTATCTCGACCGTCGGCTACGGGTCGTCGCCGTACGGACCATGAGGCCGGGCCGGCTCGGGCGGCCGAGGCTGCGGGCGCGACATGTGCTGGAGGCGGAGGCCGGGGCGATGGCGGGGTGGGGGCTGGCAGTGGGGTCGGTCGTCCGTGTCGAACCGGACACCGCCGGTACGGAGTGAGGGCCGTCGGCTCGGGGCTGTTGTCAGTGGGGCCGCATAGCATCCGGGCATGCGAGCATCTGGGACGTTCACGGTTGCGGAGTTCACCCCGGCGGAGGTTTCGGGGCCGGTGGTCGAGACGGCGGTGCCCGTCGGGGTGGCCACGATGCGGAAGCGGTACGAGGGGGAGGTCGGCGGGGTGTCGGCGACGCTGTTCACGGCGGCGTACGACCAGGGCAGTGGCACGGGTACGTATGTCGCCATGGAGTCCTTCGAGGGGGCCCTCCACGGCGTGCAGGGTTCCTTCAACTTCGCCCACTCGGCCACGACCCTCGGGGAAGGCCGCGAGTCCGAGTTCTTCGTCATCGTGCCGGGGAGCGGGACGGGGGCGCTGGCCGGGATCCGAGGGGCCGGCGGCCTGGGGGTCGACGCGGACGGCACCCATCGGATCTGGTTCGACTACGAGCTGGACGAGTAGCCGGCTCCCTGCTCCTTACTTCCTACTCCCCACTTCACTGCCCGGTGCGTGGGAAGGAGACCTCGACCCGTCGGTTCTTCTTCCTGCCGGCCTCGGTGGAGTTGTCGGCGATCGGGTACTGCTCGCCGTAGCCGCGCACGTCGAAGGTGACGTTCGGGTCGTTCAGGTCCTGGTCCAGGACGGCCTGTACGGCGTTGGCGCGCTGCTTGGACAGGACGTCGCCGTGCGCGGAGGTCCCTAGGTTGTCCGTGAAGCCGAAGACGCGGACCTGGGTCCCGTTCTGCTTCTTGATCTCGTCCGCGATCGTCGCGATGCGAGCCTTGGCCTCCTCGCCGAGCTTGGCGCTGTCCTTGCTGAAGAGGACTTCGGCCTGGAGGGCGAAGGTGACGTCGGCGTTGGTGTCCTCACGGCGCTCGTCCCCACTCTGGTCTTCCACGACCGACTTGATGTCCAGCACCTTGGGCTGGGCGAGGGTGGCGCCCTCGGGCAGCTTGAGGTCCGGGTCGGTGGGGTCGAGCTTCACCGGGGCGGTGGCCGTGGGTTCCGTACCCGGGGGTTCGCTGGGGTCCGTGTCGTCGGCGTGGGCGAGGGTGAGGTTGGTGGCGGCGAGGAGGGCTGCGGTGGTGAGGGCGAGGGTGAGGGTGAGACGGGGTGTGGTGGTCACTTTGGCCTCACCCTGAGATTTTGATGGTGGCGGCCGAGAACGTCGGCAATTGGAACTCCACCTCGGAGATGTTCACCGGAGGTGCCGGGAACTGCATGAAGACCGCCAGGTTCTCTCCGGCCTTGAGCGTCGAGAAGCCGGTGGTGGTCAGTGGGCGCCCCTCCGTGTCACGCAGGACGTAGTACCGCTTCTTCCCCTGGGGATCGACCAGCGTGGCACCTCCGAGGGACCTGCCGTTCCTGATGATCTCGGTTTCGTTACCGCTGAGGGCAGAGGGGATGACGACGCTGTTGGCGCCATCGTTTTTCAGATTGCCGTTCACGGTGACGAATCCGCCGGCATCACGTTGAGCGGAGGTGATCTGAAGAAGCAGGCCGTCAGAGCCCTTCAATTCGGCCAACGGATTGTCCGACTTCCCCTCTTGGGTACTCGGATTCGATCCACCGGAGGTGGAGGCGGATGCCGTGCGGTCCGGTTTCTTGGCGTCATCGCCACCGCCACCGCCACAGCCGGCCACGCCGAGAGCCAGACCAGCCACAGCAGTCAACGCGACCATCCCCCTGGTGGCCTTCCCAGTGAACCGAATGCTCATGGTTCTGCTTCCTTCTTTACGCTTGTCGGTCAGCCAGGTGGACGTCGAAAAGATCCTCGGGCCCGGGGAGGTCAGTGAGGTCGTCCGGGTTCAGATCCCAGTCCCGGGCTTTGCAGGTGAGCCGCGGCAGCGCGTTGTTCCCCGCATCCTCGCCAGGCAGTTCGAACGTACACAGGGGCTCGATCACAGCCCGGGCGGACGCCGTCGAGTGGTAGTTCTCGGTTCCAGGAACGACGGAGTGACCGACGGACTTGTCGGTCGTGGCCTTGACCGTGAACGTGAGTGGCTCCGGCGAGTCGCACTGCGCTCGGGCGTTGTTCTGGGCTGCGAGTTGGTCGGCGCGCCAGCACGATGGTCCGAACGGCACCTTGCCGTCGAAATCGTCCTGCCACTTGGTCGGGTCCAGAACGTCCTTCACCCACTTCGCAGCGAGTTGGTCGCGCCTGTTCTGTGCCGCTGCGAGGGCCGCAGCATCAGCTGCCGTCTGAGCACCGCCCCGATTGACTGCGGCTTGCCCCACGGCGAGGTAGGCCAACGCAAGAAAGAGCAGACCTGCCACCACCGTGATGTAGATGGGGAAGGCCTGCCCTGCGTCGAGATACCGATCGGGGCGGACTAGCCGCCGGTGACTTCGGCGATCTTCTGCGTGATCGCATCGTAGATCGACTGACCGATGCTCGTGCCCGTGATCGCCAACACGATCGCCACAACCACCGCGATGATGCCGAGGTACTCCACCGCAGTCTGCCCCTTGTCGCTGCGAGCAACACGGGCCTGCAGATACGCGACGGTGGTGTTGAACCAGTTGCTCATGGTGGTCCCCTCCGGGTTCGCCTCCGATCCGGAAAACGTATGCCGGGGCACAGCACCCGCGAGAGGGCCCCAGGACCCAACCCCGGACCCAATCCATCTCACGCCACCCCCAACCACTTCGCAGCCGCCTGCGACCTGGTCGTGCTGTGGAGCTTGGCGAAGATGCGGTTGATGTGGTTCTTGACCGTCTTCTCGCTGATGAAGCAGGTGGCGGCGATCTGCTGGTTGGTCATGCCGGATGCGATGAGGTCCATGATCTCCGCCTCCCTGGTGCTGAGTTGGAACCGCGACCGGAACGACTGTCCCACATCAGATTGCAATCGCGAAAGGTTTTGAGATGGAATTTTCCCTAAGGGAGCGGGGAGTTCCGGAACCGTGTGTGCAGGTGCACTTGGATGGAGATGGGTCAGCAACGCCTGCGCCGCCCCGGGAGTGACATGCGGCCGGCCCTCCCGGACATCCCGTACCGCCCTCACCAGCTGCTCCGTCGTGAACTCCCCGTGCACGAGATAGCCCCCCGCCCCCAGCCGCAGCGCCTCCTGGACCGTCTCGGTCTCGTGGCTGTAGGTGAGCATCATGACGGGGGCCAGCGGGACCAGGTGGGGCAACGCCGAGATTCCGTCGACTCCGGGCATGCGGACGTCGAGGAGGATGACATCGGGCCGGTGGAGCAGTGCCGCCTCGTACGCCTCGCGGCCGTCCGCCGCCTCCGCCACCACCGTGGTGTCCGCACGGTCGCAGAGGAGGGCCGTGAGGCCTGCGCGGATCACGGGGTTGTCGTCGGCCACCACGAGGCGCAGGGGCGCGGTGGCCGTGGGCGCCGGGAAGTCCTGGCCGCGGTTCCGGTACTGCATCATCGGGTGCCTCCTCTCAGGTTTCCTGGGACGTGACGTCGCTTGCCAAGGCCCGCAGCGGCAACTCCACCCGGACCTCCGTACCCCGCTCGTGCTCGCCCCGTCCGATCCGGATGCGGGCCCCGGTCGAGGCCGCTCGTTCGACCATGCCCAGCAGGCCGAAGTGGCCGGAGTGACGGAGGTGTTCGAGGGTGGTGCCGGGAGGCAGGCCCCGGCCGTCGTCGTGGATCGTCAGGCGGAGCAGGTCGCCGTCGATCCCCGCGGTCACTTCCACCCGGGTCGCGGACGCGTGGCGATGGGCGTTCTCCAGCGCCTCCGTGGCGATGGCGAGGAGGTCTCGGGCGAGGGGCGGGGGAATGGGTGGGAGGGGGACGCCACCCACCTGCCGGCACACCGCCCGTAGGCCCGTGCGGGTGGTGAAGTCCGCTGTGCGAGCGTCCAGTTCGGTCCAGAGATCCCTCGGCGCGGCCGAGGCGTCCTCCTGGCGCAGGTCCGTCAGCAGTTCCCTGGACTCCGCCGCCGCTCTGCGGGCCGAGCGGGACACCAGTTCCGCCTGCTGCCGGATGCGGGCCGGGTCGGGGGCGTCGGCCGACGCCGTGGCCGCCAGGCCGTCGGCCGCCAGGGCCACGCCGTAGAGGGTCTTGGCCACCGAGTCGTGCATCTCGCGGGCCAGACGTGCCCGTTCCGCGTGCACCGCCTCCGTCGCCGCCAGACGGGCCTGCACCGCCGTCAGCGCCTGGGTGGCCGCGCCGAAGCGGAGCATCAGGTTGCGCAGGGTCGAGCCCATCGCGCCGGAGATGACGCACAGGCCGGGCAGGAGGAGCGACTCGGCCACGCCCGCCTGACCGTCGGGCTTCAGCGTGGCGTGGACGAGGAGCAGGATCAGGGACTGCAGGGAGGCGAAGCAGGCCGCGCCCCGCCAGCTGTAGACCAGGCCCGCCAGCAGCGGGGTGCAGACGCTGACGTAGGCGAGGGTGGTGTCCGGGCCCGCCGAGATGAGGAGGAGGGAGCCGAAGAGGGTGTCGGCGGCGAGGAGGCTGGGGTGGCGCAGCAGGAGGGGGCCGAAGCGTTCCCAGTCGCGGAAGAGGACGTAGGACACCATGAAGGTGACGACGACCGCGGCGCCGACCAGGCGGACGCCCAGGCCGGGGGCGGCGTTGAGCAGGGCCGCGGGGGCGGCCAGGACGATCATCGCCAGCCGGAAGCCGAAGACCTGCCGGCACATCGCCTGCAGGGCCCGTATCTGGATCTTCTCGGAGGGCTCGGGGAGGAGGGCGGCGTCCTTGGTCGTCTCCGGTGTCGTGCGGTCGCCGCCCCGCCGTGTCCGGAACATCGACGCCGGCCGGTTCCGACGCCACTGCCCGAGCAGACCCCTCGCCGTCCCCCGGAGGGCCGGGCGCCTGCCCGGCCGCGTCGTTCCCATCGCCGTCACCCGCCGCTCACTCCCCCGTGAGCGAGCCGAAGTCCACGCCGGAGCCCAGCAGCAGGCCCGCGCCCAGCAGGAGCATCGTCGCTGGGACCATGAACGTGGTGATCATCAGTGTGGCCTTGGGGACCGCTCGGGCGGCCTTGCGGCGGGCGTTCTGGGCGTCCGTGCGGCGCATGTCCTTGGCCAGGGAGACGAGGGTGTCGACGATCGGGGCGCCCAGTTCCTCCCCCTGCTGCAGCGCTGTCACGAACATGGCCACCTGCTCGGAGTCGTTGCGGCGGCGCAGTTCCGCGAAGGCCTGGCGGCGGCTCATGCCGAGGTCCATCTGGCGCAGGGTGATGCGGAGTTCGTCGGCCCAGGGGCCCTCGTACCGGGACGCCACCCGGTCGAGGGCCTGGCGGAAGCCCAGTCCGGCGCTCACCACCACCGCCAGCACGTCCAGGAAGTCCGGCAGCGTCCGCTCGATCACGTCCTTGCGGACACGGATCGCCGACCAGATGCCGACCTCCGTCCAGAACGCGCCGAAGAGCAGCAGGAGGAGGGCTACGAACCACTGTCCCCGCAGCAGGAACACCAGGCAGCCCACGCCGCCGAGGACGCCGTAGACCGCACGGCGGGCGGCGTAGCGGTCGATGGTCAGGCCGCCGGGGTTGCCCGCGAGGTCGATCCGGCGGCGGTACCTGGTGACCAGGCGGGGGCCCATCAGGCGCAGCACCGCGGGGGCGTAGCGCATGCCCATGCGGTCGATCACCGAGTCCACGGCGCCGGTGCGGGTGGCGCCGACCTCCAGGGCGACGGCCAGGTCACCGGGGAGTCTGGCGTCCGCACGGTACATCCGGATGCCGGCGAAGGCGCCCCAGACACCGAGGCCCATCAGCAGTGCGAGCAGGATTCCCACCATCAGGCCAGCCTCCTCACACGTCGATCCGGCTCATCCGGCGGATGAGCACGAAGCCGACTGCGTACATGGCGAACGCGATGACCACGCAGGCCTGGCCGACCGCCGAGCCGGTCATCCGTTCCAGGGCGCCGTCCTTGACCCCGTTCATCAGGAACAGGGCGCCGATGCCGAGGACGGGGACGGCGTACGAGGTCATGGTCACCTGGGAGAGCTGGGTGCGGATCTCGCGCCGGGTCTCCTTGCGTTCCTCCAGGGTCTCCGTGAGGTTGCGCAGGGCGGAGACGACCTGGCCGCCGGCGCGGTTGGAGAGGATCAGGGTCGTGACGAGGACGACCAGTTCGCGGGAGGGGAGCCGGTCGGCCAGTTCGCCGAGCGCGTCGTCCAGCGAGTGGCCGATGGCCAACTGGTCGGCCACTTTGGACAGTTCCTCGCCGGCCGGGGCTTCCAGCTCCTCGGCGGCCATGCCGATCGCGGTGCGCAGGGCGAGGCCGGCCTGGGTGGCGTTGGCCAGGATGCGGGCCAGTTCGGGGAGTTGGTTGATGAAGCGCTCGATGCGTTTCTGGCGTTGCCAGTTGAGGAACTGCACCGCTGCCCCGATGCCCAGCAGACCGGCGAGGGGGCCGAAGAAGGGGGCCAGGGCGGCCTGGCCGATCAGCCAGAGCGCGGCGACCGCGGCGAGCATGTAGGCGAAGAACTCACCGGGGGTGACGTCCAGTCCGGTGGCCGCCAGTTTCAGCTCCAGCTTCCGGCCCAGTGCCGTACGGCGCAGTCGGCGGTCCAGGTTGCGGAAGCGGCGCCGGCGGCCGGAGGCCGCGACGGGACCCGTGTGGGAGAGGCGGTCGATCAGGGCGGCGCGCTGGGCCCGGCCCGAGGCGTAGGTGTGCACTCCGACGACGGCCAGGACGCAGGTCAGCAGGGCGACACCGGTGGTGAGCTGGACGAGGGTGTGGAGTTCCATGGTCCTACCTGGCTTCTCGGGTGGCTAGCTGGTCCGCGGAGTGGGCGACACCGAAGGCCTGCGGGAGGGGCTGGCCCGCCATGTGGAGGCGGTCGGCGGCACGGCGCGGGAGCGGGAAGTACTGGAACGCGCCGTACACGCGGCCGTCGGGGGTCATGGGCCGGGCGTCGAAGCGGGCCACGGTCGCCAGCCGGTACGGCTCGCCGCCGTGGCTGTCGAGCAGTGCGATCTCGGTGATGCGGCGGGCACCGTCGGCGAACCGGGTGAGCTGGACGAGGACGTCGACGGCGCTGTTGATCTGATCGTGCAGCGCCACGAAGGGCACCTCGACGTCGGACATGGAGGCGAGGGTCTGCAGTCGGGTGAGCGCGTCCTCGGCGCTGTTGGCGTGGACCGTGGCGAGCGAGCCGTCATGGCCCGTGGACATGGCCTGGAGCATGTCGAGGGACTCGCCGCCGCGGACCTCTCCGACCACGATCCGGTCGGGCCGCATACGCAGCGAGTTGCGGACCAGGTCGCGGATGGTGACCTGGCCCTTGCCCTCGACGTTCGGCGGTCGCGACTCCAGCCGGACCACGTGGGTCTGCTGGAGCTGGAGTTCGGCCGAGTCCTCGATGGTGATGATGCGTTCGTGGGCCGGGATCAGGCCCGAGAGCGCGTTCAGCAGGGTGGTCTTCCCCGTGCCCGTCGCCCCCGAGACGATGATGTTGAACTTCGCCTGCACCAGTCCCGCCAGCAGGAACACCATGTGTTCGTCGAGCGAGCCGAAGCCGGTCAGCTCCCGGAGGGTGAAGGAGCGCGGGAAGCGGCGGATGGTGAGGGTGGGGCCGGTCAGCGAGAGCGGCGGGATGATGACGTTGACGCGCTCGCCGGAGGGGAGACGGGCGTCCACCATCGGGTTCGACTCGTCCACCCGGCGGTTGACCGTGGACACGATCCGCTCGATGGTCTGCATCAGCTGGTCCGCCGAGACGAAGCGGAGCGGCAGCTGCTCGACCCGGCCGGCGCGTTCCACGAAGATCGCGTCCGGGCCGTTCACCATGATCTCGGTGATCGACGCGTCCTCGAGGAGCGGTTCCAGGATGCCGAGGCCCAGTGCCTCGTCGACCACGCGGCGGATCAGCTGGGAGCGTTCGGCCGTCGACAGCACCGGGCCCTCGCGGCTGATGATGTGCCCGAGGACCCGTTCGAGGCGCGCCCGGCGCTCGGCGGCGGCCAGCGAACTCATCTCCGCGAGGTCGATCTCCTCCAGCAGCTTGGCCCGGTAGGAGGCGACGAGATGCCCGTCCTCGCCCCGGCTGCCGTGCTCCTCCGGAGTGTTGATGCGTGCCCGCAGGCTCATGGGGGTCGCTTCTCCTCGGTCAGTGGTCCAGGGGCATGGTGGCGGACTTCTCGGCGGGGTCGAAGTGCCAGCCCGGGACGATCGAGGGGATGGAGACGGTGGCGGTGACGGTGACCGAGTCGTCCCCTCCCCCGGTCTCGCCGCACCGCACCGTGAGCCCGCCGCTGACCGCGCCGGCACACGCCTGCTGCGCGTCCTGCCGCAACGACGCGGCCCGCGCTCCCGCCCGAGCCGCCGTACCGGCCTGCTCGGCGGCGTAGGCGACCGCCCCGATCTGGAAGCCGGCCAGCCCGACGATCAGCAGGACGGGTATGAACCCGAGGTACTCGATGGCGACCTGGCCCGCGTCGCGGCTTCGGCGGTACGGCATCTCAGCGCTTCACCTCCTCCACGGCACCGGCGTGTCCGTGCACCGTGACGGGGAAGTCGATCGAGCCGGGAAAGAGGACCGGGACCTTCAGGGCCACGTCCGCGGTCACGTAGCCGGTCCCGCCGCACTGGTCCACCTCGGCACCCCCTCGCCACGCCCCCGACAGGTGTTGCAGAGCGGCCTGCCGGCACGCGCCGAACCGCTCCCCCCGAGGCGCCGCCGTACCCGCCCGTACGCCCTCGTCGGCAGCATTCCCCGCGAGCGTGTAGGCGTACCCCACGAGCACGCACTGCCACATGAGCACCAGAGTCAGGATGATCAGCGGAGTCATCCCGAGGAACTCGATGCTGACCTGCCCCCGGTCGTTCCCTCGCAGGCGTCTCATCGCCCCCTCACTCCTTTCGCCGCCGAAGGCTCACCGGCGCGCGGTCGCCGCGCAGCCGGCCGCCGCCGCGATGGGACCCGTCGGTCGCCTTCGCCAGCCCCAGCTCCCCGGCGAGCGCCCACAGGGCCTGCTTCACCGTGCTCCTGCTGTCGAGTTCGTGCAGCCGTCCGGCGTCCACGACTCCCTGCAACTCCTTGAAGTTGGCGGGGACGGCGGTGCGCGCCAGCGCCGTGCCGGTGATGCGCTGGATGAGCGCGGGCTGGATCTCCGTACCGCGGGTGTGCCGGTTGACGACGACGGTGGTCTCCTCGGCCTTGCGGATCTGCAGCCGGTCCCACATGCGCACGGTCCGCTTGGCGGCGCGTACGGCGACCACGTCGGGCGTGGTCACCAGCAGGGCGGTGTCGGCCATTTCGACGGCCGCGGCACCGGCCCCGCCGAGCTGGGCCCCGCAGTCCACCACGACGACCTCGTAGCGGGAGCGCAGGGCGCTGATGATCTGACGGGCGGCGCGGTCGGTGACCTCCTCGCCGCGTTCGCCCTCGCCGGGGGCGAGCAGCAGGGCGAGGCCGGTGTCGTGGCGGAAGACGGCGTCGGCGAGGACGCGCGGGGAGATGTCGGTGATGGCGGCGAGGTCCACGACCGAGCGGCGGAACTGGACGTCCAGGTAGGAGGCGATGTCGCCGGTCTGGAGGTCGAGGTCGACCAGGGCGGCGGGCCGGCCGGAGGCCTGGGCGGCGAGCGCCAGCTGGATCGCGGCGAGCGTCGCGCCGACACCGCCCTTGGCGCCGCTGACCGTGACGACCGTACCGCCGACGCCGCCGAGCAAATCGGAGCCGCCGTGGCCGAGATGACGTCGTACGCCGGTGGACCACTGGGCGACGGCCTGGACGCGGCCGGCGAGTTCCTCGTACGACAGCGGGAGCGCGACCAGGCCGCGGGCGCCGGAGTCCATGGCGGCGGCGAACAGGCCGGGGCTCGTGTCGGTGGTGACGAGGATGACGCCGACGGCCGGGAAGCGCAGGGCGACCTCGCGGATCAGTTCCAGGGCCGGAACCGGGCCGATCCGCTCATGGACGACGACCACCTCGGGCAGTTCGTCCACGGACTCGGCGGCGAGGCGGGCGAGGGTGTCGACCAGCTGGGTGGAGTCACCGACGGGCGGCTGCGGTTCGGCGTCGGGGAGCTGGCTGAGCAGCGTGACGAGGGAGCGGACGGCGTCCGGGTCCGCGCCGGCCGGGAGGATCCTGGTGGGCATGCGGGCCGCCTCTCACTTGTCCGTCGCGAGTTCGTAGGTGCGGTCCTTGTCCGGGACGCTGGTCTCGCTGCCGGGCGCCACCAGCGCGAGCCGGACCCGCTGGGCGAAGGACTCGGCGTAGGTGATCCGCTGGGCGTCGAGGGTGGACAGCGCGAAGGTGATGGGGACGGCCTCGGTGGGCTGCTGGCTCTTGTCGCGGTCGGGGTCGAGGGCGGTGATCTGGCCGACGTCGAGGACCCGGGCGTTGGTGACGATGATCTTCGACTGGTCGGGGTCGCCGTCCTTCTTTCCCTCGAAGGTGGCGTACACGTTGACCCGCGAGCCCGGGGTGATCTTGCCGGCGACACCGGTCGCCGCGTCGATCATGATGGCGACCTCCTGCTGACCGGGCTGCAGGGCGGGCTGGTCGACGATCATGTCGGTCTGGAGCAGGGAGCCGACGCGCAGGGTGGTCACGGCGATCTTGCCCTGGATCTGCCGGAGGTCGGTGACGGCGTTGCCGGACAGCCACCGCTCGGGCATCTTGATCTTCTCGAACTGCCCCGTGCTCAGCGCGGTGTACGGCTTCACGTTGTACCTGACCCGATAGGCACTGACCTCGGGCCCGACCTTGGACTGGACGTCGTCGACGACGGAGAGCACACCGGCGAACGCGCCGAGAGCGCACAGGACCGACAGGATCAGGATTATCACGCCGCGGCGCTGACGGGAGTTCATGAACCGTGCAACCTCATTGGGGGAATCGGTCGATCGGGATGTGAGTAGCGTCTGTGCAGGTCAGGCGGGCGTTCGTTGTTCCAGGGCGCGTGGGGCCGAGGGTTCGTACACGGGTGGGGTGGCGGAGCAGAAGACGCACCGGTCGCCGATGACGTCGATCCCGCACCAGTGGCAACTGGACTGCCGTACCGAGGTCACCAGTTGGTACAGCACCGACAGATCCGCGAGATAGCTGCAGAACTCGACCATCCGCCCGGTCCCCCACCACCGCGGGGACTCGGCGGGCAGCGGGGACTCGCGCAGTCCGTGCGCGCTCCACGCCTCGGCGAGCCCGGCGACCCAGTCGGTCTGCAACTGCCCCTTGGCGACGAGCAGCCAGGTGCTGAACTCGGGGCCCTTGAGCGTGACGCCGGGGGTGACCTTGACGAGTTGCGGCTCGGGATGGGCGACGACGGCGAACTGGCTGCCCGGCACCCAGGACTTGGCGTGGGCCTTGAGCCCGACCGGCACCCGGTCGAGCCGCGCGACCGACCCGAGGACGGCGCCGGCGTGGATGTAGTGGGTGAGCAGCCGCCCGGCGGAGGCGAGCACGCCGGGGCTCAGGTCGCAGGAGGCGAGCTGCCGCAGCTGCCGGGCGAGGACGGCGATCCCGAGCGGGGGCAGTTCGGGCCGGAACAGGGCTATGCGGTCGCTCTCCAGCAGGGACCGCAGGGTGTACAGCCGCCGCACGACGGGCTCCGGAGTGGCCTGCGAGCACAGCACCACCACATACCCGTACTGCTCGGTCAGGGTGTTGAGTTCGGTGAGGGTGTGCTCCAGCGGGCGCTGGTCGAGGTCGCGCAGTACGACGGCCGGCATGGTCCGTTCGTCCTGCGCCGGCAGCGCCATGTCGGCACTGGTCACGGCAATGGCAGTTGGCACGCGCAGCTCCCCGCTCTTCACACCCTTCGGCCCACCGGGGTAACTCCAACGGGCCAGGCCGATTTCATTGCGTGACTACGTGAGCACTGTATCCACGCCCCAATGACCGGAGAACAGCGTTTGTGTAGCTCGTGTGGAACTCTCTGGGCGCAAGTCCCGCCAAAACCGGACAGGTTGAGCATCGGGCTGAGGATGCATTTGGTCTGGACCTCTTGACAGCCCAATTGGTCTGGACCAACTTGTAGGCCAGCGGTGGCCACCGTCCCTCACCCCTCTCTCCCCGCAGACTCCCCACCGGAGGCACCAGTGGACCGCGTGACAGGTATGCCCAGACGCAGAGGACGCATCGCGATGTGGTCCTCCGCCACCGCCCTCGCCCTCTCGGTGGCGGGCCTCGCCGCCGCTCCCGCGTCCGCCGCGGACGTCAACAACGTCAAGAACGCCGGCTTCGAGTCGGGCCTGGCCAACTGGACCTGTACGGCGGGCAGCGGCACGGCGGTCTCCTCCCCCGTCCACGGCGGCTCCTCGGCCCTGAAGGCCACCCCGGCCGGCCAGGACAACGCCCAGTGCACCCAGTCGGTGGCGGTCAAGCCCAACTCCACGTACACGCTGAGCGCGTGGGTGCAGGGCGGCTACTCCTACCTGGGCGTGACGGGCACGGGCACCACGGACGTGTCCACGTGGACGCCGGACTCCTCGTCCTGGAAGCAGCTGTCGACGTCGTTCACGACCGGTTCGTCGACGACATCCGTCACGGTGTACACGCACGGCTGGTACGGCCAGGCCGCGTACTACGCGGACGACGTCTCGGTGTACGGCCCCGACGGGGGCGGTGGCGGCGACCCGGCGCCGACCGTTCCGTCCGCTCCTTCCGGTCTTTCCGTCTCCGGTACGACCTCCTCCTCGGTGTCGCTGTCGTGGTCCGCGGTGTCGGGCGCGACGGGTTACAACGTCTACCGCGACGGCACGAAGGTGACGGCGGTGACGGGCACGTCGGCGACGGTGACCGGCCTGTCGGCCTCGACGTCGTACTCGTTCCAGGTCACGGCCACGAACTCGGCTGGCGAGTCGACCAAGTCGGCGGCGGTGACGGGCACCACGACCGCCTCCGGGGGTGGCGGCGGAGGCGGGGCACTCCCCAAGCACGCCGTGACGGGCTACTGGCAGAACTTCAACAACGGCGCGACGGTCCAGAAGATCTCGAACGTGCCGTCCGCGTACGACATCATCGCGGTGGCCTTCGCGGACGCGACCTCGACGCCGGGCGCGGTGTCGTTCAACCTGGACTCGGCCGGCCTCGGCGGCTACACGGTCGACCAGTTCAAGGCGGACATCAAGGCCAAGCAGGCGGCCGGCAAGAAGGTCATCATCTCGATCGGCGGCCAGAACGGCACGGTGTCGATCAACGACACGGCATCGGCGACGAACTTCGCGAACTCGGTCTACTCGCTGATGCAGACGTACGGCTTCGACGGCGTCGACATCGACCTGGAGAACGGCCTCAACGCGACGTACATGACGCAGGCGCTGCGCTCCCTGTCGTCGAAGGCGGGCTCGTCCCTCGTCATCACGATGGCTCCCCAGACGATCGACATGCAGTCGACGTCGAACTCCTACTTCCAGACGGCCCTGAACATCAAGGACATCCTCACGGTCGTCAACATGCAGTACTACAACAGCGGTTCCATGCTGGGCTGCGACGGCAAGGTGTACAGCCAGGGCTCGGTGGACTTCCTGACCGCCCTCGCCTGCATCCAACTGGAGGGCGGCCTGTCCCCGTCCCAGGTGGGCCTCGGCCTTCCGGCGTCGCCCAGCGGGGCAGGCAGCGGGTACGTGTCCCCCACGGTGGTGAACAACGCGCTGGACTGCCTGGCGAAGGGCACGGGCTGCGGCACCTTCAAGCCCTCCAAGACCTACCCCGACCTGCGGGGCGCGATGACCTGGTCGACGAACTGGGACGCGTCCGCCGGGAACGCGTGGTCGAACTCGGTGGGAGCGCATGTACACGCGATGCCGTAGCAGGAGCTTCCTGAGCTTTCCTGACTTCTCGGTGTGAGAACGCCCGGGTCCGTGTGGGCCCGGGCGTTGCCGTATGCGCGTTGCACCGGGGGTGAGAATTCAGCCAGACCGCCTCGCGGTGCGACGTATCGCGTTGCATCCGACAATGTGCCGATGTGATGATCCCGGGCGTGACTGAACTCGGGGGTGGCGCCGACTCGGCGGCGCACATACGCAGGTCGCGGCTTTCCGAGTACGCGGAGACGGCCGAGGCGGACGCATCCGGCGAGATTCCTGCTCCTTCCCAGGCAGAGGACGTCGCGCGCAGGCGCCGTGAGTTCGCCGCGCTGCTGGGCGAGTTCCGCCGTACGGCAGTACTGCTGCCCCTCGACACGGACGAGGTCCCGCTGACGGCCGACTACGGCGGCATCCGCTGGATCCTGGCCTTCTCCAACGAGTCGTCCCTGGCCCGGTTCGCGATCGCGAGGGGTGAAGAGGAGCGGGAGTGGGCGTACCAGCGGGTGCTGGGCGCCAGGTTGCTGGACGCTGCGGTTCCGGCCGTCGGGGTGCCGTGCGGGGTGGCCCTGGACGCGGCCGACGGAGACGAAGGGGCGCTGTTCCCGCCGGTGGCGGGGATCGTGCCGGACTCGGCAGCCGTGGACGTGAGGAACGGGGAGGCACCGCGGTGAGCGGAGGCGAGGACGGCAAGGACATCCGGGCTGCCGGACTGGACGAGATCGCGAAGGGCATCACGCAGACGCTCGCCGAACTCAAGGAGCTGGGTGTCGACAGTCTGGCCGGGGTGGGCCGGGGCTTCACGAACCTGGAACTGTCCGGACTCCAGCTGGGCCACGAGGCCCTGACGTCGAAGTTCGAGTCGTTCTGCGAGCGCTGGGAGTGGGGTGTGCGCGCCCTGGTGGCGGAGGGCAACACCTTCGCGGAGGGCGTGGGTCTGTCGGCGGGCACGCTGTACGAGACGGACCAGTACGTCGGGGGTGCGCTGAAGGTCGGCTACAACTCGGTGGCGGGCAATCCGTTCGCGTCCGAGGACGACGTCACGAAGAAGAGCTGGGACGAGCTGAACCGGGCCAACGCGGATGCCCTGGCCCATCCCGACTACAGCGGGAAGTCCTTCTCGGACGCGTGGGAGGAAAGCAAGCAGGGCTTCAAGGACGCCGGGCGCGACGCCATGACCGGATCGCTGGGACTGCCGCCGGGCGTGACCGTGGACAACCTCAACCGGGTGACCGGGAACAGCGACGACTACAACCGCATGCTGGACGACATGTGGGGCCCGTCCCCCGAGGAGCGCGCCAAGGTCGCTGAGCAGCGACAGAAGCAGCAGGACGGGAGTGCGGGCTGATGGGGCTCAGCGACCTGACCAACGACGTCATCGGTGGTGCCGGGCACATCATCGACTCCGGCAAGAAGTTCGTCGGAGAGGGCATCGACAAGGGCACTGACATCGTCGGCGACGGCTTGGACAACGTTGGTGCCCATGACTGGGCGGCCAAGGTCGAGAACTGGGGCGATGGGGCTGCCTCGGCCTTGGGTGCCACCCCGGGCGAGAAGCAACTGGGCGAGAGCGACGAGCCGACCGACCTGATCCACGGCAACGCGAAGGACATCCGGGCCACCGCCAAGCACCTGGCGGACTTCCACACGGCCTTCGACAACGTCGGCCAGGGCATGCGGAAGCTGGACTCCTCGCAGTGGCAGGGCGAGGCGGCGGAAGCGTTCCGCAAGAAGTTCGCGATGCATCCGGTGAAGTGGCTGCACGCGGCGGACGCCTGCTCCAAGGCCGCAGCCGCCCTCGAGACGTACGCGGAGACGGTCACCTGGGCGCAGAAGCAGGCCAAGGACGCGATCGACGTGTACAAGGCGGGCAAGGCGGCCTCCGAGAAGGCGAAGGCCACTTACGACAGGCGTGCCGATGCCTACAAGTCCGCTGTCGCTTCGGGCGACAAGGACCCCGGTCCGGCCCCCGGCGATTTCGACGACCCCGGTGACGCCTCCCTCAAACGGGCAGACGAGGTTCTGAACGAGGCCCGCAAGCAGCGCAACGCCGCTGCCGACACCGCCGCCAAGGCCGTCGAAACGGCCCTGGCCCACGCCCCCGTCGAGCCGCCCCCGCTGGCCCAGCTCAAGGTGGACGCGGCCGATGGCTTCGACGCCTTCAACACCGAGGCGCTCCACTTCGGCGGCGGCGTCGTCAAGGCCACGACGGGCATGGTGAGCACGGCTCTCCTCGCCAACCCGCTGAACCCGTACAACCTCACCCACCCCGCCGACGCCCTGAAACGCCAGGCCATGATCCTGAACGGCCTCGTCTCCAGCGCCACGCATCCGGAACAGGCCCTGAAGCAGAACCTGGCCGACTTCGCCAAGGACCCGTCCGAGTTCTTCGGACAGCTTGCTCCCCAGGCTCTGACCGGCGGAGTGGGGATGGAGGCGAACGGGGTGCGGGCTGCGTCCGCGGAGAGCACGGCGGCGAGGGACGCGGCAAGGGCGGCGGCGAAGCGCGAGGGACAGGCGGAAGCCGAGACCCCGGGCAAGGGCACCGCTCGGGAAAAGGTGAACGAGGGCCCGGAGCAGCCCTCGCGCCAGGAAGACTGCGTAGAAGAGTGCGGCGACCCGGTCGACGTGGCCTCCGGCAAGATGTTCCTGCCGCAGACCGACGTCACCCTCCCGGGGGTGCTTCCCCTGATCCTGAAGCGGCGCGCGGAGTCCGGCTACCGCCTGGGGCGCTGGTTCGGCCCGTCCTGGTCCTCCACGTTGGACCAGCGTCTGGAGATCGACGCCGAGGGGGTCGTCTTCGTCACGGAGGACAGCCTGCTCCTGGCGTACCCTCACCCGGCCCCCGGGCTGCCCACTCTCCCGTCCCACGGCCCCCGCTGGCCCTTGGACCGCGTGGCCGACGGCTACACGATCACGGACCCGGGCACGCTCCGCACCTGGCACTTCGCCGACCGTGGCGAAAACCTGGCCGTTCTGGAACAGATTGACGACCGCAACGGCAACTGGACCACGTTCGAGTACGACGAGGACGGCACCCCGCTGGCCGCAGTGACGAGCGCCGGCCAGGGCGTCCGTATCAGCACGCACTCGGGCCGCGTAACGGCCTACCACCTGACGGCGACCGGCCAGGAGCTGAAACGCTTCGGCTATTCGGAGGGCAACCTCACAGAGGTCATCAACGCCTCGGGACTGCCCCTCCACTTCACCTACGACGACTCGGGCCGGGTCACGTCCTGGACGGACACGAACGACCGCAGCTATGTGTACGAGTACGACGACCAGGACCGCTGCATAGCCCAGACAGGCTCCGCGGGCCACATGGCAACGCGCTTTTCCTACGGGGAACCGGACCTGGAGACGGGCCTGCGCGTGACCACGGCGATCAACGGCGAAGGCCACAGCAGCCGCTACCAGGTCAACGACGCCTGGCAAGTGGTGGCCGTTATCGACGCGCTCGGCGCCGAAACGAGATACCGGCGTGACCGCTACAACCGCCTGCTGTCCCAGACGGACCCGCTGGGCCACACGACGACATTTGAGTACGACGAGGCGGGCAACGCCACTAGGGTGGTCCGACCGGACGGCCGCGAGGCGCGAGCGGAGTACAACGAACTCGGCCTGCCAGTGAAGGTGGTGAATCCGGACGGCACGGTCGTACGCCAGACGTACGACGAGCGAGGTAACCGCACCTCGGTGACGAACCTTGCGGGCCAGACCACCCGCTTCACCTACACGGAGGCGGGCCACCTGTCTTCCGTGACCACCCCGCTCGGCCACACAACAACCGTGGCCTGCGACCGCTCCGGTCTCCCCCTGGGGGCGACGAACCCGCTTGGCGCGACCACCCGCTACGAGCGGGACGCCTTCGGCCGCCCGACCGCGATCACGGATCCCATCGGCGCCACGACCCACCTGTCATGGACCGTCGAGGGTCACCTGGCCCACCACGCCGCCCCCGACGGCACGACCGAATCCTGGACGTACGACGGCGAGGGCAATTGCACCAGCCACACCGACCCCATCGGCGGCGTCACCCACTTCGAGTACACCCACTTCGACCTGCTGACAGCCCGCACTGGCCCGGACGGCGTGCGCTACGAGTTCGACCACGACAGCGAACTGCGTCTGACAAAAGTCACCAATCCGCAGGGCTTCACGTGGACGTACGAGTACGACGCGGCAGGCCGCTTGGTCATGGAGGCCGACTTCGACGACCGCACCCTCACCTACACGCATGACGCGGCAGGCCGCCTCACCTCACGCAGAAACGTCCTTGGCGAGGTCCTGTCCTTCGAGCGCAACGAACTCGGCCACGTGACCCGTAAGAACGCGGCCGGCCAGGTCACGACGTACGCCTACGACCTCACCGACCAACTCGCCCAGGCCACCGGCCCGGACGGTACGACACTCACGCTTCTGCGCGATCGCTTCGGGCGCCTGCACTCAGAAACGGTCAACGGCCGCACGCTGAGCTACAGGTACGACGCACTGGGCCGTCGTACAGGGCGCACGACCCCCACCGGTGCTACGACGACCTGGTCGTACGACATTGTGGGCCGCCGCACCGGCATGGTCACGTCGGGCCGCGCCATCGACTTCACCTATGACGAGGCAGGCCGCGAAGTGTCCCGCCGCATCGGCGGAACGATGGCGCTGGAGCACACCTTCGATCCCCTGGGCCGTCTGACACTCCAGTCGGTAACGGATACCGCAGGCCGGACTGTGCAACGCCGGGTGTACAGCTACCGCGCCGACGGCAACCTGATCGGTGTCGACGACCAGCTAGCAGGCAGCCGCCGCTTCGGCCTGGACGCAACGGGCCGGGTGACGGCGGTCCACGCGGCCGGCTGGACGGAGAGCTACGCCTACGATGAGGCGGGCAACCAGACTCAGGCCGCCTGGCCGATGGACCACCCAGGTCAGGAGGCAGTCGGTCCGCGTACCTACACCGGCACGCGCATCACCCGAGCGGGCAACGTCCGCTACGAACACGACGCCCTCGGCCGCATCACTCTCCGCCAGAAGCCCCGCCTGTCCCGCAAGCCGGACACCTGGCGCTACGAGTGGGACGCCGAGGACCGCCTGACGTCAGTGGTGACACCGGACGGCACGCGCTGGTGCTATACCTACGACCCACTGGGCCGCCGCACGGCGAAGCTTCGCCTGTCAGCGGACGGCGAGACGGTCGTAGAGGGGGTCGACTTCACCTGGGACGGCACGACCCTCTGTGAGCAGACCAGCACGTCCCCCGACCTTCCGAACCCAGTCACCCTCACTTGGGACCACCAGGGCCTACGTCCCCTGGCCCAAACGGAGCGCATCACAGCGGCCGATGCACCTGAGGACGAGATCGACTCCCGCTTCTTCGCCATCGTCACAGACCTGGTCGGCACTCCCAGAGAACTCATCGACGAGCAGGGCGACATTGCTTGGCGCACGCGTAGCACCCTGTGGGGTACGACAGCATGGGCGGCCGACAGCACGGCGTACACACCGCTGCGCTTCCCGGGCCAGTACTACGACCCGGAAACCGGGCTCCATTACAACTACTTCCGTCACTACGACCCCGAGACGGCCAGATACCTGTCTCCTGATCCCCTTGGCCTCGCTCCCGCATCCAATCCGACCACCTATGTGTTCAACCCCCTCGCCTGGACGGACGCGCTCGGCCTCGCCCCTAAATGCAAGGATAAAGACGGGGAAGAACGGAAGAGCAAGGAAGAGCTTTCTTATCACGACACCTACAACGAGGCCCGTGACTATGCTCGCTCGCAGGCTGGACTGGGGGACGACGCAATCCCATTCGTTCAGGAGATTGGCCCACACGCGGGGCGAGTAACAGGCATGCAGAGCCCGGACGGTATGCGCGGCTGGCGTGTGGACCTCGATGTCGAAAATAAAGAAAAGGCATTTCACGTCAACTGGTGGGAAAGGAATGGACCAAAGCGAAGTGATGGCTGGAGGTATGGGGCCAGTATCATCAGGTTCGGCGACCACGAAGCGGCTAAACGCGCATATTACGAGGTACTTGCACACTTGCCGCACACATAGAGGAGAAAAGATGGGCATCGAACATGCATTCGTACAGGAATGGCGAAACACCCACCAGTGCAGAGTAGTAGATGCAAGCAAGACACAGGAGCTCTTCGACTACCTGAACAACCTCCCCTGGGGAACCAGCGGCCTGAACTGGAGGAACATTCCTAACGTCGCAATTCCATTCGGAGAAGGTGATCCACAGCCGCAATGGACCACCCAATTCACCGACACCCCGCTAGGGCGTCATGAATTCATCATGGTTGCATACGCTCCGCAGCGAGAGGCACTTGTCGGCAGCAGAGAGGAAGTGCTGGCCGACCTCGATCTGCTGTATTCAGGTTCACCTGGTGCTCGATATTTCTGTGGCGCCGACGTCCATCACGAAGCACTGACCTTGACAGTCGCCGACTTTGCCGAGTTCTCAGATGAAGGCGTGAGGGTTCATCTACCGACAAGCCACTCTGACTGACACAGCCGGGGGGTAGGAGTGGGCTGCGAGAGTCAAAAGACATGCCTTTAGCAGTCGGCTCCGTAGCGAAGGTTACAGAGTGCGGCTAGAGGCATCCAGAGTTCGCCATGCTTCCTGCCAACGGAAGTGGCCCATTGGAGGGCCACAACTCACGAAGAACAGACCAGCCCCTCAGGAGCGCGAGGGGCTCCGGCCTCCGAATTGGTCCGCGGGTCGGTGAGCGACTGTCTCGTTGAGAAACCCGGTTGTCATCCGTCGGCGAACAACTCAGCCGCGTCCGTCGCGTCCGTCGCGTGCACAGCTCGCTGGGCCCAGGCCTCGAGTTGGTCTACGTCGGTACAGGCCATCACCCGCTCGCGGACATCGTTGGGCACCGGGATGTCACGCCATTCCAGGACGCGGAGGATCATCTTGGCCTTGGCCTCGGCCCGGCCCTCTTCCCGGCCTTGCTCCCGTCCCTCCTCGCGTACTTGCTCGGCCAGGGGGTGTCGCCAGAAGTACTGGATCGCCGTCATCAGATCCCTCCACATCTGCTTCGCCTGGGGGTCGGCCAGGCATGAGTCGACGAACTGCACGAAGACCGCGGCG